>SOEU01000017.1 GCA_021646415.1 Candidatus Brocadia sp. | reverse complement strand
TGTGATATCGATAGTCACTTATCATATTATTTCAGCTTGAAACAACTCGCTTTTGAAAAATAGTGCCTGCTAGGGTTTCTTTTTCAAACTTTTTTGTCAAAGAACAGTTTCATTTGGCACAGTCTGAAAATTTGTCCGTGCTTAATGTAATGTAAAGAAATTTCAACGCTGTGGTTGTAGAGCGGCGAGACTCGCAGCTTTACATTGAGAAAGCAGGATGCCTAATTTAATAGTAAAGAAATTCAAGGTTATGCGGTAGGAGTCAACTCCTGTTTGCGATTTCTGAAGCTATTTGAGATATTAGTGCGCCTTTTATGAAGGAGCTTTGAAGCATGGGCGATTGGGAAGGGACTGTAATTTATACAATATCTTTTCTTGTATCTTTGGTTTTGTTTGCTGGTTTTTCAACCGTTTATGGACAGGAAGGCGGAGAAATTAACGCAAAAGATTTATTTAATTACCACTGTGCCACCTGCCATGGAACGGATGGAAAAGGGACTAAAAGGGGACGTGAGTTGAAGGTCCCAAACCTTGCGGACGCTGATTGGCAAGCTACAAAAACAGATGAGGAGATACTTAATTCCATTATAAACGGTAAAAACAAAATGCCCCGGTGGAATGATAAAATAAAACCTGAGGAGATACAAACCTTAGCCAAATACGTCCGGGAACTTGCCCCTAAAAAGAATTTACAAAAGCAGGCTTTCTAATATAAAGGTAATCTTTACAAAGAAGAATCCTAAATATTATGAAGAAAATCGGCATCTTGACAGGTGGAGGCGATTGTCCGGGACTGAATGCCGTCATTCGTGCCATTGTGAAATCGGCCACCTTGAAATATAACTGCGAAGTGATCGGGATTGAGGATGGTTTTGACGGACTCGTTTTACCCGGTAAGACACGGGGATTAACACCATGGAACATTCGGGGTATCCTCCCCATTGGTGGGACAATCCTGGGTACAACTAACCGGGCGAATCCCTTTGAATACAAAGTAACAAAAAACGGGAAACATGAGGTGAGAGATGTCTCGAACGAAGTAATAAAAAACATTCAATCACTGGGTTTAGATGCCCTGATTGTCATCGGCGGCGATGGTTCTCTCAACATTGCCTACGAGTTATTCAAGATGGGCTGTCCGGTTGTCGGTGTTCCAAAGACCATTGACAATGATATCCTGGCAACAGATATTACCTTTGGATTTAATACCGCTGTGCAAACAGCTACAGAGGCGCTGGATCGGCTACACACCACAGCGGAAAGTCATCACCGGATTATGGTCGTTGAGGTAATGGGCCGATATGTGGGATGGATAGCCTTACAAACCGGGATTGGAGGTGGTGCGGACGTAATCCTCATCCCCGAAATTCCCTTTGATATCGAGAAAGTATGCCATAAAATTATTGACCGCAAAAACAGCGGCAATAGATCAAGCATTGTGGTGGTAGCTGAAGGCGCAAAACCCATAGGGGGCAATGTTTCAGTACTGTACGCTGCAGAGGAGGGTGGCAGCGCTGAACGTCTTGGTGGAATTGGAAATAGAGTCGGGGCTAATCTGAAGGGCACCGGAATGGAGGTGCGCGTCACTGTCCTGGGACACTTGCAAAGGGGCGGTTCTCCCTGCGCCTTTGACCGTATTCTTTCAACCCGGTTTGGTGTAGCAGTGGCAGACCTGGCGGCCAGAAAACGTTTTGGTGAGATGGTTTGTCTCAGGGGACAAAGGATCGAATCGGTTTCCTTAAGCGAGGTCGTAAAAGGCCAGAAAAGCGTACCAACCGAAGACGGATTGGTAAAAACGGCAGAATCCATAGGAATTAGCTTCGGCCGATAAAGTTGATGCAATTAGTTCTTAACAAACCCCAATTATGAACGTCAGAAAGGAATCATTTTGAATACAAAATATACTATCATCGGTAAAGGGGTTGAGGAAACGCAAAAGGTAGATATGAGTAAGTTTAAAGAAAAGATATTGGAAACAGATTTTGATATTAAAAGTATAGTGAGAAAAGCCGGGTAGAAGTTTTGAAGAAAAGTAAGACGAGGAAATATTGCGCAAAAAATACTTAAACAACCTCAGAGAAATAAGGGAGAGATAATAATCCGCGCAGATAATCTAAACGAAAGATTTATTGTCAGTGGCAGAATGGATTTGTGGGTGCGCATGGAAATGAAGTGATACGGAGCGGAATGGGGTTTCCATGCGCCGAACAAGAAAGGATGTAAAAGTATGAAAAAGATCGAATTTGTGGTAGCAATATTTGTACCTCTGTTTTTTATAACTTCTTGTGGCAAGAAGGCTCCTGAAAAAGTAGAAACCCAGGTGTCGCCAGAGGATGTCAAACGCAAAACAGGGGAAGCTCTTGAAACTACAAAAAATTACCTAGCAAAACAAAAAGAGAAATACCAGAATGATGCTGAATCAACATTGAACAACCTCAACGATAAGATAAAAGACTTACAGTCAAAGGCCGAGCAAGCGGGGGCAGATGCCAAGGCCAAGTATAATGAGATAATTGAAGGATTACGAAAGAAGCAAGAAGAAGCACAAAATAAATTAAATGATCTCAAATCGAAAAGTGCTGAAACCTGGGAGGATGCTAAATCCGGAATGGATGCTGCCCTAGAAAATTTGAAGAATTCTTATAACGATGCTGTTTCTCATTTCAAATAATCTTCGTATAGGTAATTTGCAATCTTATTTTGTATATTTTAACGGATCTTGTAGAACAAAAGAAACAAGCATTCACAAGTTTTGCAAAAATTAAAATTTAGGCGGTAATTTACTACGTCAAAGCCATCAGGACAAGGAGAGGCTTCCAGCCGCCTGGATTTACCTGGAAGTAATATAAAGAGGGCTTGGTAAAATCGTAGTTCATGAGTTGGGAAAAATCCCGGCAGACTCCTATTATATTGTCTTGTCTGGATCCGGGGGAAAGGAACGAGATGTAAAAATCCCCCCATGTTAAGGGGATTATCTTGATACACCCAAGAAAGGAGATAGAAATGATAAAATTTGGCAAGAGTGTTATGGCAGCGTTAGCAATAAGCGCACTGATTGGAGGGTTCACCGGCTGCCAGAAAAAAGAAGGTTCGGTGGAGCGCGCCGGCAAGGAAGTCGAGGAGGCTGCAGAAAAAGCCGGGCAGCAGATCGAAAAGGCTGGTGAGAAAATCCAGGAAGCGGCAGAAGACGTCGCAAAATAATAGCTCCGGCGAAGCGCGCAGATTGAAGCTGGCCTATAACGGCCTATCGGTCTAACCTGCTTCGTGTGCGACTTCAGTGAACTAACAAGGATTCTTACGCTCAACGGCCAAGACGACCCGAATATGGAGCTTGTGTATATCGTATATCGAGGTTAAGTTAAACGGCAATGGTAGTATGACGTTAAAATGGAAGACGGCTGCAGAGACTAATAATGCGGGATTCAACATCTACCGTTTGGACAATTGAAGACGTGAGGTTATATAGTTAAGGGGCTGAGAAGTTGGGAATGTATGTTTTAAATCCCAGCTTCTCACCTTTCATTATTTTCATGAAAATAATGAGCAGTATAAGTAACATTTGTGAGCGCTTCTAAATAGGAATTTTCTCGAATATTATCACGGTTAAAGTCTGTAGATCAAACAGTAATAACGAAAAAAGTAGATAAATATGAATTTTTTGGGATTGAAACCAATGATAAATTCTCTATTAGCGTTTAGTCTATTAGGTATTGGTATTATTAATACTATATTCATTCTCTTTGTGATCGGACAAATTACCCCCTCCAGGTATCCAAAATTTTTCCAGTGGGCGCATCGCATAGGGGGATACATTTTTTTTGCCCTCTATTTATTTATCGGCGTCGTAATGTTTCAGAAACTCGAAGAATTTAATGTGTTGCCTCCAAAGGCAGTCATCCATTCCTATATTGGAATCACTATTTTCCCGCTGATTATTGTCAAGATATGTATCGCAAGGTTCTATAGAAAGTTTTATAAAAGACTGCCCATTTACGGAATGATCCTTATAATTGCCGTTTATTTGCAGATACCCTTGTATGCCGGATTATATACGATTTCTGCAATAAAAAGCCAATATGTCATCCTTCAGGAAAATGGAAGGTTTGTAAAGGTCAATGTAAACATAGGCCGGAAGGTCGTCCAGCAAAGATGTGCTACCTGCCATTCTCTGGAGAGGGTCTATGCACATGTCAAGACGGAGCCTGACTGGAGAGATTACGTTTCACGCATGCGTGCAAAAGATCCGGCAGTTATGACCAACCAGGAAGCATTGGAGGCGCTGGGGTATTTAGTCAAACACTTGGGGATCGATGAGATGCAAATGGATATACAAATAGGCATGAAGATTATTCTGGAAAAGTGTCATAAGTGTCATACCCTTGAACGTGTATTTACCTCAAAAAAGACACGGGCGGAATGGACACAAACCATCGAACTGATGAGGTCTTACGATCCTAATTTATTAAATGATTCCGAGGCGCGTCAGGTTAATTACTATCTTGGCAAAATTCTTGCTATGCAGGAAATTGGACAAAACGAACTGGATCCGTATCAGATAACCCAAATTTCGAATTTGCTCATAAGATAAGGGTTAGAATGGAGAAATATGTGTGTCGAATTATTTAGCCTTCGGGATAAGGTCGCATTGGTCACAGGTGCCGGTAAAGGACTGGGCAAGTCGATGGCCGTGGCGCTCTCTGAATCTGGCGCTCACGTTGCAGTGGTCAGCCGCACACAGTCTGATGTCGAAGATACGGCCAAAGAGATTCAGGAAAATGGGGTAAAATCGATCCCCATAGTAGCGGATGTTACACGGCAGGAAGAGGTAATAATGATGGCAGAAAAGGTTTTAAGTGAATTGGAAACCATAGACATCCTCGTTAATAACGTAGGTACCTATTTTTTTGGCCATTGCCTTGAATTTTCCCTGGTAGACTGGCATAAGATGCTGGAAACCAATCTGACCAGCACCTTTTTGTGCTTAAAAACCGTGGGTAAACACATGGCCGAAAAACAACAGGGAAAAATTATTAATATCAGTTCTGCCCTGGGAGTATTTGGAACTGGTGGCTCCGCTGCCTATTGCGCCAGTAAGGGAGGTGTAATCCAATTAACAAGGGCACTGGCCGTTGAATGGGCAAAATACAACATTACAGTAAATTCTATTGCCCCCTATTCCATGGAAACGGAGATGACTAAAACCATGCTGGAAGATGAAAAGATTAAAAAGGCTATCATTTCGAAGATACCTTTGAAGCGGATTGGCAAACCCGCGGACCTTTCCGGCGTGGTCGTATTCCTGGCATCAAAGGCATCCGATTATATTACAGGGCAGGTCATATTTGTGGACGGTGGTTTTTCTGCTCAATAGCGAATTTAAATTTATCTGTTTTTACAGGAGGTTGTCAATTATATGAATATAATAACCGTTACAAATTTTATTTTTGGATGTGCAGTTGCTTTATTTGTGGCGCAGTCTGCCCAGGGCAGTGACGTCCCCCAGTTTCCTGCTGGTAACATTAATCCACCTGCAACATCCGCACAACCATCAGGTGTCTCCGTACGTGCGTTCCCCCCTATTGGTCCCCTTCCTCCGGTAACAGTTCCAGCGGATAACCCACAAACAGAGGCGAAGATTGAGCTGGGTAAGAAGCTCTATTTTGATCCCCGCCTTTCAGGAAATAACTGGATTAGTTGTGCTACCTGTCACAATCCAACTCTGGGATTTACCGATGGGTTACCCAGGATGCTGGGTGGACCAACCTCCCAAGAGGGAGGCAGAAATTCTCCCACGATAATTAATTGTGCCTATAATGAATTCCAGTTCTGGGATGGCCGTGCCGCTACTCTGGAAGAACAGGCACTGGGCCCCATCCAAAACCCTAACGAGATGGTTGAAACTTTGGATAATGTTGTAAGAAAGTTGAGTGGAATTCCCGGTTACGTCAAGGCCTTTAAAGAGGTCTTTGGGACAGGGGTAACCGCTGACGGCATAGCAAAGGCCATTGCTGCGTTTGAACGTACCATTGTGTTTGCAAATTCACCTTTTGACAGATATATGCAAGGAGACGTGAATGCCATGAGTGAATCGGCCAGGCGAGGTATGGAGTTGTTTATCGGTAAGGCAGAGTGTATCGAATGCCATAATGGCCCGAATTTTACTGATAATAAATTTCACAATATTGGTGTACCAGCAGATGGCCCACTCAAAGAAGATTTAGGACGGTATAACGTCACTAAGAATGAGGCTGACAAAGGGGCATTCAAAACGCCCACATTGAGGAATATTACGGAAACAGGACCCTATATGCATAATGGATACTTCCCCACGCTGTTTGAGGTAGTACAGTTTTACAATGGAGGTGGATGTGAGAGTAAGGGCAGCCCCGATATTCACGCCTTAAATTTGACCGGGCAGGAGGTTAACGACCTGATTGAATTCATGAAGGCATTAACCGGAGAATTGGTTCAGATTACATATAATGCCACCCCTCTTGTTTATCCAAATTTACCAAAGGGATTTTGACTTATGGATATCATTTTAAGATCATTCATCAATCGCCTGGAATCTTTACCGGACAAACCATCTCTGGACATGCTTAAAAAATGTGTGATGGAAACAGACGGGAGGCAATTACCAATTGAGGAGTACATCAGTTTTTCAGACCAGGAATATAAAAGAAACATCGTTCATGTCAGCAGTAAGTGTGAGGTCGCAGTTCTGTGCTTTAAAAAAGGGCAGACTACGCCAATTCACGACCATGGCGGTTCCATTGGCGTTACGGTCATCCGGCAGGGTACCATGACAGAGGAGTTGTTCAACGTGCAGCCTGCCAGGATGATTGTTCCCACCTTTACCCGCAGATTTCATATGGGTGAGTTGTCTTATGTAAACCTCACAACTATCCATCGTGTATCAAATGCTCATACGGGGGGATTGGTCACTATCAATATCTATTTTCCCCCTTTAACACTGATGAATTTTTATAATATGGAAAATACCAACACAGAAAAATGGGTTGCAGATTATTCCGTTAAGAAACAGGAATGAAGATTTTTCTTTTTGCATTCGAATTTGTATTCCCTCTCTATTTCAACTATTTCTGCATAAAACAAAATATGCGCTGAATTTTTGTCCTAACGCGGAAGGCAGGATAGTATGCCGGAAAAGACAATAATACATAGTGCATGGCAAACGGCACTGGCACAACTCGACAATGTATCGAAACGGATGATGCTTCCAGAGGACATCTATCAGACACTGAGAAATTTTGATCGTATACTGACTGTTTCTGTTCCCCTACGCATGGACGATGGTTTTATGCGGATATTCACCGGATTTCGGGTACAGCACAATGCGTCACGGGGCCCTTATAAGGGTGGCGTGCGATACCATTCCGAACTTACCCTCGATGACCTTAAAGCGCTGGCAATGGAAATGACATGGAAGTGCTCTCTGGCGGGAGTACCATTCGGAGGCGCCAAAGGCGGCATTATCTGCAATCCGAAAACCTTTTCAAAAAGCGAGTTGGAAAGGCTTACACGTCGCTATACCTACGCCATCATGCCCATCATTGGTATCGAAAAGGATATCCCAGCTCCCGATGTAAACACCAATGAACAAATCATGGCATGGATGATGGATACGTACAGCATGAATAACGGTTATTGTACACCGGGGATTGTGACGGGTAAACCTGTGAATGTCGGTGGCTCTCTGGGAAGAACAGATGCAACAGGTCTTGGTATAGTCTTCACCATTACCAACGCCATGAAACAGAAAAAGACGAACCTGAAAGGTATTAAGGTAGTAATTCAGGGATATGGGAATGTGGGATCGTCCGTTGGAAAATTCCTCAGTGAAATGGGTTGCAAGATTGTCGCTGTGAGTAGTTCAAGAGGGGGTATCTATAATCCAAAGGGGCTAAGCCATGATGCACTGATAAAATATTATACAGAACGTGGGTCATTTGAAAATTTCCCACATGCAGAAAGCATAACGAACTCGTCTCTCCTGGAATTACCCTGTGACGTGCTGGTGCCAGCGGCAATGGGAAATCAAATCACAAAGAAGAATGCGGATAAAATAAAAGCAAAGATCATTGTTGAGGGCGCCAACGGACCTACAACAATGGAGGCAGATCAGATATTGGCTGAACGCAAAATACCGGTAATTCCTGATATCCTGGCTAATGCGGGAGGTGTGATTGTATCTTACTTCGAGTGGGTTCAAGACGTACAATGTTATTTCTGGTGTGAGCATGAGGTAAATACAAGGCTGAAAAATCTCATGGACCGCTCCTACGATGAAGTCCTGCTCCTTTCTCAGGGAAAACGTATTACCTTACGTACCGCGGCCATGATATTAGCCGTCCAGAAGGTAGCAGACGCAATGCTGGTACGGGGTATGTATCCATGAAACAAAAATGCAAAAAATTTGATTTGAAGTTTTCTAGTGAAAAACATGTTCATCCTGATTCGTCCAGATTTGGAGAATAACACGAAATGAAATATGAACATTTTAATGATGCTGAGGCGCTGAAGATTGCAATAAACATCGAGGAAGAAGGTTTAGAATTTTATTCTATCCTCGCAAAAAACACCAAAGATATCAGTGTAAAAGAGGTATTTTCCAAACTCGCCTCTGATGAAAAGGAACATCTTGCCCGCTTTCAAAAGGCATATCTTGAAATAACCTCTTCTGCAAGTCCTGCACAGGGTAGCGAGGATTACACAGCAGACCTGTATATAAAATATTTGATCGACACAGGCATCTTTACTCAAAAAGGAGAAGCCGGGAGGCTTGCTGCGGAAATGAAAACGGATATCGATGCTTTGAAAATTGGAATCCAGGCAGAGAAGGACTCTATTCTTTATTACACTGAAGCCGCAAAAAATACCAGATTCGATACCGGTAAAAGGGCATTTGAACAACTGGCAACCGAAGAAAAAAAACATTTAAAATTACTCGCAGAACAAATGAAAGAGCGAAAGAAGACAACCGTATAACATTGCACTACTCCTGTAGCACTGTGATCCAGGACGAAAAATGATTTCCACAGACTTCAGAACCCTGATAGAAAATTTTGGAAGTGTAACCCCGGATATTTTGAAAACCATTGGCTGGACACCCATAGTAAAATTAAACAAGGTATCGGGGAAAATAAACTCAAGCATCTTTGCGAAGTTGGAATTCCTCAATCCTGCCGGAAGTGTAAAAGACAGGATGGCTCTGTTTATTATTGAGGATGCTGAGAGGAAGGGTCTTTTAAGAACCGGTGGTGTCATTGTGGAAAACTCATCTGGCAATACGGGTGCTGCCCTTGCAATGATTGCAGCAGTTAAAGGTTACAAATGCATCATCACCATGCCTGACAAAATGAGCGACGAGAAAAAGAATCTGATGAAGGCATTTGGCGCAAGAGTTGTTGTAACGCCAACAGATGTTCCCCCGGATTCTCCTGAAAGTTATTACAGTGTTGCCAGAAGAATAGCAAGGGAAACCCCAAACTCATACTATCCGGATCAGTATAACAATCCCAGGAATATTGATTCTCATTACTATACCACCGGGCCAGAGATATGGAAACAGACAGACGGAAATATCGATTATTTTGTGGCTGGAATAGGCACGGGTGGTACCTTGAGCGGGGCTGGAAAATATCTCAAAGAAAAGAATCCTGCGATAAAGACCATTGCGGTTGACCCGGAAGGCTCAGTTTTTTACGATTATTTCAAGACGGGGAGACTCGTAAAACCACACGTCTACAAGGTGGAGGGAATCGGGGAGGATTACCTGGTAAAGGCTGTCGATTTTAGCCTTATCGATGACATTATCCAGGTTCATGACAAGGAATCATTTTTGATGGCGAGGAGGCTGGCAAGCGAGGAGGGAATCTTTGCCGGGGGATCGAGCGGCAGCGCTGTATGGGCAGCCATTGAGATTGCCAGGGGAATGAAAGAAAACAAACGTATCGTTGTAATCCTTCCGGATTCCGGAGACAGATACCTGAGTAAGATCTATAATGACGAATGGATGAAGGCCAACGGCTTTTTGGAATGATTTCGTGAACTGCTATGTCGCACCAAAAGACCTTTTTCTCTCTTATTTGCCAACTTGTTATTAACCACATCTTTATTTCGTAGATAGGAAGAAATAATCCCCTCCTTCGTAAGGGGGATAAAATGGAGATAAGGAAAAAATGATCAATGGCTATCGTTCGCAATAATTATTTGAAATGAATGAGGTATATATGGAATACAGATTTGAAACAAGGGCCATTCATGCCGGCTGTGAGCCTGATTCAGGGACAGGTGCTATTATGACACCCATATTTCAAACAAGCACGTATGTTCAGGAATCTCCTGGTAAACACAAAGGATACGACTACTCAAGAACGCACAATCCTACCAGAACGGCTCTTGAAAAAAATATTGCCTCTCTTGAGGAAGGAAATTACGGGCTTGTCTTTTCGTCCGGGATGTCCGCCATTTCAACAGTTACCCAATTATTTAATAGCGGTGATCATATTATCTGCTGTGATGATGTTTATGGAGGAACGTTCAGATTATTTGACAAGGTGCTGAAGAGATACAAGCTTGAATTTGATTTTGCTGATTTAACCAACCCCCAATCTTTGGAAAGATACATAAGAGACAACACAAAGCTTGTGTGGCTTGAAAGTCCTTCAAATCCACTTTTAAAACTCGTAGATATTGAAGCAATTGTTCGTACTGCCAAAAAGAAAAATATATTCGTTGTTGTTGATAATACCTTTGCAACTCCTTTCTTCCAAAAGCCTCTGGAACTTGGGGCAGACATAGTTATGCATAGCACCACGAAGTACCTGAACGGCCACAGCGATGTTATTGGGGGTGCCCTTGTAACGAATAACCGGGAATTATACGACAGGCTCCAGTTTGTTCAAAATGCAGTGGGCGCGGTACCGGGTCCTCTAGACTGCTTCCTGGTCCTCCGCGGAATTAAAACCCTTGCTGTCAGGATGGAAAGACATGCGGAAAATGCGATGAAGATCGCACAATTTTTAGAAACTCATCCCAAAGTAAGAAGAGTTGTTTATCCAGGGCTTAAATCACATCCACAGCACGGACTTGCAAGGAAACAAATGGCCGGTTTTGGCGGGATAATAACTTTTTTTATAAAGGGGGGACTGGAAGAGGCGCGGAGATTTCTCGAAAGGGTAAAGATATTCTCGCTGGCAGAGAGTCTTGGTGGTGTCGAGTCTCTTATAGAACATCCTGCAATAATGACGCATGCATCTCTCCCAAAAGAAGTCAGGGAGAAATTAGGGATTTCTGACGAACTTATCAGAATCTCTGTAGGAATTGAAAATGTTGGTGATTTAATGGACGGCCTTGTGCAGGCTTTATCGTAATACTCAATCATTAATAAGGATAGACGAAAGGGAGGTAAGATATGAGACAAGAAGTACTGAAATACGGAAGAGTGCCATTGGTAATGCTTATTGTGATGTCCTTTGCTTCCGGTGTGTCCTACTCACAGGAAAAGAAAACGGGAAGGTCTAGCTATTCACCCGTGACCATAACTGAGCCTTTCAAAGAGACGATGAGTATAAAGAAGGCTGCCAAGAGAGGGGTTATGAAGCGTCATATGGACTTGCTTCATGAGCGTTATGACTTAAGCAGCAACTCGGCCAAAGATGTAACAATGTCTCGGGGAAAACCCGTTCAAGCGGGTATACGGGTAAAACTTCCAAAGGAAGTAACCTGGGAAAATCTGGCAGCAATGACACCGGAAGAGATCCGCGAAAAGGACCTTTTCCCGAAAGGGTTTATGCCACTTCCTCATCCCAACCATGTTGAGGGTGGTATGCTTTTCCCTAAATTCCATATTACCGAGATCGAGAAACAAGAAAAGCGAGATCTTGCCCGTTTTGACCTCGATTATGACTTGCCGGACCACTTTCTACCAGAGTTTCCACCACCAATATATTTAACCACACGGCCTGATTTAGGCGATGTCTCTCAGGGTAATCTGGTAACCATTGACAACTATTACGAATTGTTCACCGGGATACTGAATCCCAAACAGCTTGAAGGCTTAAGGCTGCTGGTAACGCCGTTTCCACAGCAGCAATTTAACCAGACGGAAGACCGCCGCTCGGAAAAACCGGGCCGGGGAGTTGCCTGCTTTGACTGCCACGTGAATGGACATACCAATGCTGCAACCCATCTGGCTGGAGATATTCGCCCACAGGAATTCCGCCATCGCCTTGATACCCCTTCTCTCCGCGGGGTGAATATCCAACGGTTGTTTGGCTCTCAACGGGCATTAAAAAGCATTGAAGACTTCACGGAATTCGAACAGCGTGCCGCTTATTTTGACGGTGACCCGGTCATAGCCACAAAAAAGGGTGTTAATATCCTTGAACGCGGAAGCCAGGTGCACTTTATGGCAGAAGTACAGGAGTTATTTGACTTCCCTCCGGCTCCCAAGTTAAACATTTACGGCATGCTGGATCCAAGAAAAGCTACAGAGGCTGAGCTACGGGGGCAGGATATGTTCTTCGGGAAGGCAAAATGTTCCATTTGCCACCCACCTCCGTATTATACCGACAACCTCATGCACAACCTCAAGGCAGAGCGTTTTTTCAAGCCGCAGATGATCAACGGACGTATGGCCAGTGCCGATGGTCCCATTAAGACATTCCCGCTCCGCGGCATCAAAGATTCTCCGCCATACTTGCATGACGGAAGGTTGCTAACCTTGGAAGACACGGTAGAATTCTTTAACATGATCCTTGAACTCAGGCTTGCAAAGCAGGAAAAAGAGGATTTGGTGTCCTTCCTGAGGGCATTATAGTAGTTTGCATCAAAGCAAAAGTACTTTGATTGTATAGAAATTTTCATTTTATTTAAGCGGTTTTTAAGCGAGGAGGCTCTTCGCTCTACATTCAAAAGGCCTCCGAAGTCATAATTTAATAGTAAGGGTGACACTGACAAACTTGATGTTCATTTCAAACTATTATCTCCTCATTCTCGATGGGGAGAGACAGGAGGAGGTGAACAAAAAAGGCTGATCACCCTCACCTGACCCCTCCCATCAAGGGAGGTATTTAGTTGTCAAAGGCACAATGTAACTTTTATTGTGGGAGAATGCAGCTATGCTTAATAGGCGCGAATTTTTAACGATAACTGGTGCAGGAGGGGCTGCACTGTTATTTGGTATTCCGAACCCCTTACATGCATCAACAATAGAAAAGGAGGAAAAAACTATGTCGTACACTGCAAAGGATTATTCGAAGCTTATCGGGATGGAGGGATTCAGCGAGACGCTTTTAAAAAATCACTTCACCCTCTATCAGGGATATGTGACAAACACCAATAAGGTACTCGATACCCTTAGTCAGATGTTGAAAGAAGGGAAGACAGCTGCCCCGGAATTTGCTGAATTAAAGAGGCATCTTGGATGGGAATTTAATGGAATGAGGCTTCATGAATATTATTTTGAAAACCTCGGTGGGAAAGCAGGGATTGACAAAGGGGGAAAACTGGCCAAAAAGATGGCAGAGGCTTTTGGTGATTATACAACATGGGAAAAGGACTTCAGGGCAGTAGGAGCCATGAGAGGAATCGGATGGGCCGTTCTCTATCAGGATAGCTCCACTGGGCAACTCATCAACTTCTGGATAAACGAACACGATGTCTCCCATCCCGCAGGATGCTACCCCATATTAATTATGGATGTATTTGAACATGCGTTTATGCTTGATTATGGGCTCAAGAGGGCTGATTATATCGAGGCGTTCTTTAAAAACATTGATTGGTCAGCCGCCGAAGCAAGGCTGAAATAAGGTAGGTTAACCCTGCCAGGGTTTGAAACCCTGGCAGGGTTGACTCGTGAGTCTTGTGCTTCTGGTTTTGTCTCTTCCGACTCGTTCGGGTCAGAAATTTTGAAGGCAAAAATATCCATGCCTTTGTTTATTCGCCGGGAATCCGAATTTCGATGTAGAGCAAAGTGGTACTTCGCTCTGCACAAGTGAAAATATTGCAGAAAATAACTATTTTGTAATTGGGTGGGTCAGAAATAGTAACCAAGCGAAAGGAGTATACAATGAAAAAAAAAGGATTATTCCTAGTGATGATTTCCATTTTTAGTCTTCTTTACATTAACCAGTCATTTGCCCAACAAGGAATGAAGTGGAAAGGAGGAGGAGGCTGGGGAATGGGTGGGCAGTACAGCAGGATGTATGATCCGAAAACCGTTGAGACCATCAGTGGAGAAGTGGTCAGCGTGGATGTCATTACCCCAATGAAAGGGATGTATCATGGCGTGCATCTGATGGTAAAGACGGACAAAGAAACAATTTCTGTTCATTTAGGACCGGGATGGTACATTGAAAACCAGGACACCAAGATCGAGCCGAAGGATAAGGTTGAGATTACGGGATCAAGGATTACCTTTGAAGGCAAACCTGCCATCATTGCCGCTGAAGTGAAAAAAGGTGAAGAAGTACTGAAGCTCCGGAATGAAAAAGGTTTTCCCTTTTGGAGTGGGTGGCGGAGACGCTAGTTTCATGTTGATGTCAAGAAAATCCAAACCAACTGTAGTGGCAATGCGCACCTTGCCACTACACTATCATAAAATAGGCTGAAGGCCTAATTTCACTGAGTCCCACCCAATTACAAAATAGGTTTTTTTCTTGAACACTTTCAGGAATAAGAATCAGATGGCGCTGGATAAATCAAAAGTTAATCTGGTAATTGACGCCTTAATGTTCCTCTGTGTGATGGCAATGGCAGGGATTGGGCTCCTGATGAAATTTGTCTTATTGCCTGGCAAGGATACATGGGCTGTATACGGCAGAAAAGTAGAATTGTTTCTGTTTGGAATGGACCGCCACCAGTGGGGAACGCTTCATCTCATCATTGCCTTTGCCTTTCTGGGTTTGCTGGTGCTTCATATCCTCCTTCACTGGAAGGTAATATTGTCATTCTACGGCAGATTAATAGGAAGTAAGGTTGCAAGACGTATTATTGCTACGATTATTGTTGTTGTAAGTGTGTTTCTTGTAGCCTTTTCCCTGTTTGTAAAGCCCGAAGTGCAAGAGCCAGAGCGAAAGGGAAGACATCTTCGTGAGAGTCCAGAATACAGAAGATAATAAACAATAAAACATTTAGCTAATATGTTGCAAATATGACATTTGAGTTATCGGAATACTTCACTGATACTTGCAGATTTTCAAAGATTTTTAGTTTATTCTGTCTAGTTTTTGACAATGCCAAGAGCGAACAGAGGAGATAAATCTATGATTCATCTTGATCTCACAAAAGAGGAAAATGACATTCTGATTGGAATTTTGGAAAATGACCTTTCTGACCTTCGTATGGAGATAACGGATACGGACAATATGGATTTCAGAGAGACATTGAAAAACCAGAAGGTAGTTTTACAGAAGACTTTGGAAACATTACGGCAGGCCAAATAGGTGCACCAGATACATAACGTTACCAGAGCCATAAAGAGGAGCGGGGTAATACATATGCAGAAAAAGACGGTTCTTACGTCAGCTTGGCTAGAGTATGGTTAAGCCGTGTAGCAAAAGCACACGGCCTTCGAGATTTCTATCTAAGAATATTTAGTACCTTGCAAAAAATATTTTGATATTTTCAGCAAAAATATTTTTGTAGTGGCAAGGCGCGCCTTGCCACTACGGTCTTTTCCGATTCATTCGGATCAGGGCATACAATTTTACTTGAAACCCGATTCATATTTTGCTATTATCCCGTATCAAATTTTGAAAATTTCTTCCATATCCCAGGGTATATAGATATGAAAACAGTAAAAACTTACATTAAAGTACAATAAAAGGGGGGGGATGTTATGTCTAGTTGTAACACGAAAGCAAAGGCAATTATGGTGGTATTGGTAGGTCTTTTCGGACTACTGTGTGTTGGTTTTGCAGTATCGGTTACTGAAAAGTACAGATTGCAGAAGGAGCGAGTCCATGGACTTGAAAGACAGCTTGGTGCCGGGCGTAAGGAGGTTTTGAAAGTTCCTGAGCTTATGGAAAACCTCGATAAGGTAGAAGCTGCAAAGAAAGAAGTAGAGGATAAATTTACTGCCTGTGCTACAGAAAAGGATGATTTGACAGCAAAGGTGGCTGAATTGCAGAAAGAGGTAGATACCTTTGGCGCTATCAAAGCGGCAGTAGGTGTTCAGATTAGCGGCTTACAAGCCACAATACAGGAACAGCAGGGCAAGGTTGGCGAATTAGAAGGTGAAAGAAATACATTAGCAGAACGAATTGCTTCACTTGAAGAAGAGAGCAAGGGTATTGCCGAAAAATTTGAATTGCAGATTGCGGACAAGAAGAGGAGTCAGGAAGAACTAAAAAATCAACTCACTTATTATACAGAGGCGAAAAAGGTCGCTGATCAGGAACTTGCTGAAAAGCAAAAGATCATTACGGAACTCCAAAAGGCAAAAGAAGATTTAGAGAAAGAATTAGCAAAAATCAAAGAAGAGGAGCCCTCTGCTGCGCCTGAAAGTTCTTCCACATCAGGAGTTCATTTTCCGCTCATGGAATCTGGAAATGCTACGGCAGAAGAGTTAGATAAAACCTTTGCCTTATTACGAGAAAGGGTTAGTTCTCCTACAATATCTATCTCTGAAGTAAGTATATTACTTTCCAGGATGGAAAAGGCATTAAAAAACCTAAAATAAAAATTTGTGAAATATCATTCTGTTTTCTTTGTCGTTTTTTTGAACTTGTTCAGGGGGAAGAGTAAACCTTCCCCTTTTTCATTTAAGGGGATAGCGCGGCTTTTGTTTTGTTTCCTTTCATAGTAGGTTTCTGGTCCCAAATACGTCCAGTCTTCCATTTCCATTAATTCACCGGTTTTGGTAATCTGAGATATCATACATACTTTGTTGTCAAATCTTTATTTACCGCAAAAAATTCTTGTTTTTATTCTTTTGAAGACATCAAAAAACTTCTTGCCTTACACATTTTTTGATGGTATTATAACGTTTTTGCTGATCGAAAAGCAATGCTGGCGGCTTCGCCAAGTGGACTAAGGCCACGGTTTGCAAAACCGTTATCCTGGGTTCGAATCCCAGAGCCGCCTATTTCCAAATCATTGGGCGAGTGGTGGAATGGCAGACACGAAGGACTTAAAATCCTTTGACCGTTAAAGGTTGTGTGGGTTCGACTCCCACCTCGCCCATATGACGGTTATCGTTTGAATTTAGACGCAATCCGCCACATCATTTGGCAAAACCAATAAATTCAGGGAACTTATTTTATCGGTGACTTGTTATAGAAAACATGGATACCATTAAATTGAAAAAATATCTTATGTTTAAACCTAAAACTGCAATAGATATAGATCCTGAAATTTATGAGGCACTAAAGCAGATCACTGCAAAGAATCCGCGGCTTTCTGTCAACCTTATTATAGATGTTGCATTAGACTACATTTCGAATCTCAAAGAAGAAGACCTCCTGAAGCTTATCACAGAATATTATGGAAGAAAACATACCTCGCCTACTTCTCCGTAGGTAGCTTTTTGTTGATTCTAGCCAAAATTATTTTTCATTAAGGAGTAGTTATGATCAAAGGAATTACTGTTTTTGTGTTTTTTTCAAGTTTACTTGTATTATCCGTTTGCGGCTGCAGGGAAAATGAACCGGGCAACCCTCAATTAAGCAGTCAGACGACAGAACAAGATTTTGCGAAGATACACAAGGATGTTAACTTCAACCAGGGTGACAAGGAAAAAATGCATGGGTTAGGACTGACATCGGAAGACAGTGGTTACGGTGGACACGGCATGGGCAGTGTACATGGCAAAAAGGAAAAACCTGATCCGAACAAAGTAATTGCCACCATCAATAACGAAAAAATTCTCCGCAAAGACCTTGACAAAATTCTGGATCGGTTCAAAAATCATGTAAATCCAGCTGCGTTACCTTCCATGGAACAGCAAATCACCGATCAACTTGTCACACAAAGTGTGTTAAGACAATTTGTTGTAGAAAAGAAATTGAGTGTTTCCAATGAAATCGTAGATAAAGAGATTGCCAAGATGCGGGATAACATCAAAAAGAATCCCGCAACGAAGGACAAAACGCTAGAACAGTTCTTAGAGTTTCAAGGCAGCAACATTGATGAATTAAAAACCGCAATCAATATGTCGGCGGCAATCGAAAACTACGTCTCCAAAAATGTCGATGAGAAAAGGATGGAAGAATACTTTATAAAGAATATCGGCAATTTTAATGGCGAGACCGTCACAGCAAGCCACATACTGGTTGACACAAAAGGGAAGAATACGCAGGAAGAAATAGACAGGGCAAGGGCAAAGATAGATTCGATTAAAAAAGAACTTGACGAAGGAGCCGAGTTTGCTGAATTGGCAAAGAAATATTCCGACTGTCCAACAGGAAAAACCGGTGGTGATCTAGGTACATTTCCCAGACACGGCGTTATGGTAGAAGATTTTGCAAAGGTCGCATTTGCCACAGAAGTTGGCAAAATTAGCGATCCTGTCAAAACGGAATTTGGATATCACTTAATAAAAGTTACTGCAAAGACCTCTCCTAAAGATGTGAGTTTTTCCGAGGTAAAAGACAAAGTACGGGAAGAAATGATTGCATTTGAAATGAATAACATGGTAAAAGACCTGAAAGAAAAGGCAAAGATAGAGATTACCTTGCAATAATGGATACTGCCCAATTTCTTAACCAAACATCGATAAGTTTATACTGGCTTTGCTTTATTGCCTATACAACTTATTGGGGTCTCGGATTTACACGATGGAAATTACGCTTCTCTGTTTTATTGGGATTCGTACTTCTTCACATTGCGACGATTGCGTTACGTGGGATATCAATAGAGTATTTTCCTCTCACCAATAAATTCGAATCGTTTAGTGCCTTCGCCGCTGCAACTTTTATTATCCTGCTCATCTATGCCAGAACAGAAAGCCGTATCTATCGCATGTCTTTGTTCGGGGTTGGATATGCCTTCTTCGTCGCCGCCGCGCTTTTCCCGAAGGGATTAAGCTATGCCCCGCCACTGATGCTTACGATTTGGTATGTATTACATGTCCCCCTCTCCTTCTTTTGTTATGCATTGTGGGTTAGCGCCATGGCTGCTGCTGTAGCACGCTATTTCACATCAAACGAAAAAAGACCATATGACCAGATTATCGACTCCGGGTTTCAATATGGTCTCATTACCTTTTCCATTTCGATGATTTTTGGGGGCTTATGGGGATATGTCGCATGGGGGGCATATTTTCTCTGGGATGCAAAGGTCGTCTGGTCTGTCATTATATGGTTTTTTTACGCTACTTGCCTGCACCTGGATTACTGGCAGGAGGCAAAACGATTCAAGCCGCCTATGGCCATTGTGGGATTTATAATACTCATAATGACATACGTAGGAACCAGTTTTTTTATCGGTGGTTCCCATAGCTTCAGATAAATGAAATCTTATTTTAGATTCGGCAATTATACTATTTTCAACCAGGACATCTTTTCCATTGTCTGAATAGAGAAGTCGCGAAACAATTTCAAAGTGAAAAAAATTTACAATATCTTTAAGTCACAAAAAGTAGGCATCCTTACTGGATTTACAATCACCGGATTACTCATTATCGGAAGCCTCGTCATGAGTTTCTATCCCAGCCAATATGCTGGCCTCTCTGGTGAAGATATTTCCTTTTTTTTCAATCATAAGAAACCGATTCACATCTGGTTTTATCTGTTGTTTCTCGCCTGTGTTCTTTACGGCATTAATACCTTTTTATGTACCCTCGACTCGATTATAAGAAAGGCGAAGGGAGGCGTAAAGAAGGTTACCCTGTATGGAGCATCGATGGTACATATTGGATTTGTAATCACTCTTGTTGCCCACCTCATCGGCGGACTTTACTCATCGACGGAACCACCGGTAACTGTGGCAGATGAGTGGACTGATTTGGGTGGTGTTGAAATGAAGGTTACAGACCTTAAGACAAGTTCTTACCCAAATGGTATGCCCAAAATAATAGAGGCATTTGTTACCGTTCGAAAGGGTGGAATTGAATTCTCAGACATCCTTGGCTACAATAGACCTGTTCTTTTGCAGCATGGTATCATCGAGATCCTCATGCGGGACTACGGATGGATTACATCAAGTGTAATTCTTAAGATAGATAATCGCACCTGCAACCTGAAGATCAACGACACATTCAATGCAAACGGTACTCAGGTACGCGTAGCAGATTTGTACATGCCCCCGCAATATCGCTACCCTGTAGTGCAACTAATTTCTCTCGCCGAAAACAACGAAAACCAACAAACCTTCCTGACAATTGGAGAAAATAACGCAAAAGATATCCATGGAGCAAAGATTGCCTTTGCAGACATCAATTCCGTACCGGGTGTCCTTGTCAATACAAAAAACAATCCCAGCATTCCGCTTACTTTTGTAACTATATTCTTCTTTTCCACCGGCATGATTCTCGTAATCCTCAGGATTATTGCCAGAACGGTTAGTAACTACTAATACCCGTCGCAAACAAAAATAAGTTTTACCATTCAATTGATCACTCACGATATTGCCGGTGTCACTTTTTTGCAGTGAAATTCCCTGAGTATCACAAAGCATTCCCTATGCCTGCAAAATAGTTTTTATTTCCTTCATTATTGCTACTTTTCGATAAAATCATTAAACTTTTTATTTTTCCCATACCATTTTAAAAATCATCTTTATTTTGGCGTTGAGACAAAATATTCAGTTGCTTATAATAAAATACGTCTTACCAGTTTTACAGAATATTTCCCGAGAATTTGTTTTTTTCGGCTTTAACGTTACATCAAAATTACATTACGGGTGAGTAATAAGGGCAAGGTAATACAGTTCACCAGAATAAACTAGGGATTGAGAAGGAGAGATACATGGAAGAGAAATTTGGTGAGGCCGAGCAGAAAGTAAAGGAGATTATAAAAAGAGTCTTAAAGGTAAAAGACACGGAAATAAAAAAAGAATCAAGTATTGCTGAGCTTGGTGGAGATTCACTGTCTGCACTGAGTATTCTGTCTGCCATTGAAGAGGAATTTAATATAAACATCCCGGATGAAGAAACAGCGGAGATAGATAGTTTTTCTGGTGCCGTACAGTTAGTAAAAAAGCACATAAAGGGCAACAAATGAAAAAAAGGGTTGTTATAACAGGAATGGGAGCAATTACACCTCTTGGTACATGCATAAAAGACTTTTGGAGCGCAATCGCTGAGGGCAAATCCGGCATAAAAAATATTACACGATTTCACAGAGAAAATTTCCCGGTAAAGATAGCGGGAGAAGTCGCTGATTTCACTCCTGATAACTTTTTTACCGATGATAAAATGGATAGGATGGACAGGTTTTCTCAATTTGCTCTCGCTGCCGCTTATCAGGCAGTCAGCAAAAGCAATCTCGAGATAAAAAAAGGGATGGGAGATGACATTGGCGTGATACTTGGCACAAGTATCGGAGGTCTTTCTTCTCAGGAAAAAGCAGCCGAAGACCTCTTTACCAGAGGTTATAAGTTTGTCGACCCAATGTCAATTGTCAAGGTAATATCTAACGCCGGTGCATGCCACATCGCCAGGCACTTTGGCCTCATGGGCCCCAATTATACGATCTCTACTGCATGTGCATCTGGAGCAAACGCCGTTGGAGAGGCATACAGAATAATTCGTGACGGGTATGCAAGAGCAATGGTAGCGGGAGGCGTGGATGCACCTCTTACACCAGTCTTTTTTGCAGCGTGGCACAAAATGAGAATACTCTCCCGCCAAAATGATTGTCCGCAGAGGGCCTGTAAACCTTTTAGTAAAAATAGAGACGGCATTGTCATCGGGGAAGGGGCTGGTATAATGGTACTTGAGGAACTTGGCAGCGCCCGGGAAAGGTCTGCACCGATTTATGGTGAAATTCTTGGTTATGGTTCGACGAATGACGCATATCATTTAACATTTCCTCACATTGATGGTGAGGTAAAGGCTATTGAAAGAGCACTGAAAGACGCACAAATTTCTTCAGGTGACGTAAACTATATCAACGCACATGGAACAGCCACAATACTCAATGATAGCGTTGAAACGGACTCAATAAAAAGGGTTTTTAGGGAAAAAGCCTACTCCATTCCAATCAGTTCTACAAAGTCAATGATTGGGCACACACTTGGAGCATCTGGCGCAATAGAGGTAATAACCTGTGCCTTGGCTATTAAAGAATCTATAATCCCACCCACGATAAACTATGAGGAATCCGACCCGCAATGTGACCTTGATTATGTGCCTAATACTGCACGACAGGCAAATATTTATATAACCCTTTCTAACTCATTTGGTTTTGGCGGAAACAATGCAGTCATTGTCCTAAAAAAGTTTTCATAGAGAAGAATCATTTATCATTAACCTCTTATGGTAAAAATTGATTTTGCTGAGGTCTTGAAGACTAATAAATCAATCAGGCCTGTTGGTTAACACTTTTTCCAACTGGACGATTAAACCATTTACCATATTTATTCAGACAAATCTAATTTTCTGGATAACGTATATTTTTACCAAAGCATTAAAATTTACTTATGTAGATGCAGCTCTGTCTGCTATAATATGTTGAAATAATCATTTTGAAATTTTTATTGCCACTTTCACAATACTTTTTGGACTTGCCTTCGGTTCCCCACTTGCAACTGTAGTCGGCGTCTTGATTGAGGTACCTACCAACTTGTTTCTGGTTTACATCTGTAAAAAGACAAAAAACCGCTTACTTTCACAAAATCTACGCGTATAAAAGACTTACGGAGTAAGTAAGTTGGCAGACACAAATATTAAAGCCAGACCTTATAGAGAAGGAGACGAAAAGTCTATAATCGATCTCTTTAACAGGGTTTTTGATAGTTCGATGACCCCTGAAGAATGGGAATGGAAGTACAAGAAAAACCCTGCTATAACAGCGCCTGCTGACTGGATTACGGTTTTAGAGAAGGACGGCAGAATTGTCGGTCACTTCGCAAGCATGCCTTTTGAAGTAAAATATAAAAACAAAACCGTAAAAAGCGGCCAGGCAATTGACACGATGCTTGACCCGACTGAAAAGATGGGGATAAAGTTTCTTTATGAACTCTATAAATACCACCTTGCAACTAATATCAAGCCCTTATTCGGTTTTGGATTCCCTAATGAAAGGGCATACCTGATCGGGAAGAAATTTCTTGGATATCAAAATCTTGGAGAATTTGTTCAGCTTTTTAAAAGATTGAGTTTGAGAAGTGCAATGAAACGGAGGTTCCCCAATATCCCTTCCTTCATGCTCAATATTATCCACAGGCTAAGCCAGATGTTTTTCTCTCTTTTGATACAAGAAGACAATAGATACCAAACAGAAGAAATCTACGACTTCGACGACAGGGCAAACGCACTCTGGGATAGGATCAAAGAACGTTTCGGCATTACCATTATAAGGAACAAAGACTACCTGAACTGGAGGTATAAGGACAAGGGATTTAAAATCTTTTTAGCTAAACAAGGGACAGAAATTTACGGATATATTGTGTTGCGGGTAGAAGTCCGGAATGATGCAACTGTGGGCTCTATAATAGACATCTTTTCAAGGGAAGAAGCAACAAACGCTCTTTTGGCAAGAGCCTTAAAGATCTTTATTGCATATGACGTTGATTTCTCACTTTGTGGTCTTGTAAAAGGTGACGTCATGGAAAAAGACTTGCTGGTGGCCGGGTTTAGAAGGCATAAAGACATTAAACCTTTGCAAATAGCCTGCGTGCTTATAAATGATGAGATAGACCGCAATTATATTATGGAAGCATCAAACTGGCACCTCTCCTACGGAGAAGTTGATGGAATTCGATAGAATACATTACAGACTTAGAATTTTGCAGATCATGGAAAGCGAACTATGTTACTTGTAAATTCATTTCTAATAATTTTTGATGGGGAGCGAAATGGCACTTCACTCGTTGAAAATATCACGAAACAAAAAAGGCATGTTTGATTCACAAACATGCCTTTTTCAATTTATCCTTGGATAAACAAAAATAATTACTTTGTAGTCTATTCGTGCTTATGATCCTTTGGCACTTCCTTTTCACAATCAAAACAGAAGTAAGTCCTTCCGCATTCATGTCCTTCTCCAGCTTCTGCCTTACATGTGAAACAAAAATTGGTGACACCGCAAATGTGCTCATCTCCGACTTCTTTCTCGCAATCATAACAAAAATAGGTTACATCACAGATGTGACCAGGCCCAACTTCTTCTTCGCAATTCGAACAAAAAGTCGTTACTGCACAGATATGACCATCTCCAACTTCTTTTTTACAATCTTGGCAAAAGAAGGTTAAATCACAAATATGGCCAGTGCCCACCTCTTCCTTGCACTGCGGACAATAAGTTGTAAGACCACAAATATGTCCTTCCCCGACCTCTTTATTACAAGTGGCACATTGATGTAATCCCTCTGCCTTGGATTCTTCTTTTTCTAATGGTAATGCCTCTGCCTTTTCTTCTTCTGGCTCTTTGGAAGGTTCCGCAGGTTTTACCTCTTCTGCCGGCGGTTCAATAGTTTCAGGAGCTGGAACTACTGGCACAGCACCTTCTGGCGCCTCTACTTCCGGAACTTCTGGAACTTCGGGTACGGTAACCTCTGGCACCTCCGGCGCCTCTATTTCCGGAGCTTCTGGAACTTCGGGTACAGTAACTTCTGGCACCTCTGGCGCCTCTACTTCCGGAGCTTCAGGAACTTCTGGTACAGTAACCTCTGGCACCTCTGGCGCCTCTACTTCCGGAACTTCTGGAACTTCGGGTACGGTAACCTCTGGCTCTTCTACTTTCGGAGATTCTGGCTCAGCGGCCTTTGGAGTTTCTGGGACAGATGGTTCTACTGGTACAGGAACAGGTGCTCCCGCCTTCTCTTCTTCCTCATAAGGTTTTGCCTTCATTTCTACCGTTACTTCTGGCTCCCTTGCTTCCTTTACTTGTGTTTGGGTGGCAACACAAGAACTCAAAAAAATTGTAAGACTTACTAAACCTACCCCCAAAACCCCTCTTCCCATAATTCCTTCTCCTTCTATAATAATAAATAGTTATTACGGCTAATTCTTTGTACTGTTGCTAACCATTAATTCTAACTCATCCGGTATTTCCCGCTTTTCTATATCTATCCCTACTGCAGAGAAAAACTTTTTTCTAACGGCATCAAAGGTAATTCTCAAAAGCGATTTTTTATCGGTTACATCCCCAAAAATGCCAAGGTCAATGCTTCCCGCAGCCATAGTAGCATGTCCACCGGCATTCATAAACCCAAATGCTTTTTGCAATAAGAAAGCAAGATTAATTCTTGTATCCACGCTTCTGGCCGATAACTGAACCTTGTCTTTGTCAATCCCAAAAACAAGAACGGTAGAAACACCTTCCATCTGCAACATTAATTCGGCTGCCTGTGGTAGTGCATCCCGATCGGTTATAAATTCCACAAAGGATATCAGATAAGAACCTCTGACCTCACGGTTTCGTATGGTCCTTCCAATAATGTCGATAGTTTCCGCACTCATGGGAGGATTTTCAATTTGGTTCAACAGACCAACATCCAGCAATGGCGAGAGGTAAGCCGCCGCTTCAAGGTCCTCGGTGGTCGTATTTCTGGTAAATCCACACGTATCCACCCTGATTCCATAACGAAGCGCCGTAGCAAGAGGTGGATCGGGGATAATATCCAGATGTCGCAGATATCTTGTCATGATGGTAGAGGTGGCACCAATATTTGGTAATATTTCAACAAACTCCCCTTTTACAAGGTTAAAATCTGTTTGATGATGATCAATAACAATATTAGGAACTATATCTGTTGGTAATATATTGTTTTTTGAAGAAATAGAAGCCTCTATCAATGCCACTTTATCAACAGCATTAATTATTCTCAGCGCCTCGTCCGGATTTTTTAATCGAACAAGATCGGTTTCTAATAAATTGACCAACGTCTTATTTTGCTGATGTCCAATATTTCCTCCATAATAAATATTGGATTTGATATCATATTTTTCAGCAATGCGCTTTAGCGCAAATCCTGAGGCAATTGCATCCGGGTCGGGATTATCCTGTAGAAAAATCGCTAACCCTTTACCTGTCGCTTCCTTGATAATACTAACCAAATGAAAAACCGACCTTTTTAATTTTGCTGTTTCCAGCTCACACAAGATTGCGTTCGTAATGATTCTAACTGTTTGAATAGTTTGGTCTACGCCATTACCTAATAATTCAGAGTCTTCTTTCTCATCGGTTGCCCTTGATAAGATAAATTTGTCCGGAAATAACTTCTTGATGCGCTTTGCCAGGGCCAGGTTATCTTCAAATTTTTTTTGCAGGAGGATGAAGGCGATAGCATCTTTTGCTGATAACAAGTCAAAGTCCAATGTATGAACATCCGCCAGGACAGTACGAAGGTTGGGGGCTTTCAGCCCTGCTAAAGTGGTTTCGTCATTATCTATTAAAAGTATCTCCTCGCCGGATTTACTTAAATTTCTGGCCAGCGCACCGCCGACATCATCACAACCAAAAATTATATACATTGTTACATCCTTACATGAAACCTGAATTTTCAGTTATAATTAAAATGGCATTACATTATACGATTATGTCTTTTGGAAGTCAATACTAAAAACAGATCGCATCTTACGTTTAACCTTTACAGATATAGGAGTTATACATAGAATTGTATTATGAACAGCGTGATAGGCACTCACCTGCAATTCAGTTTTGTCTTGAAATCAGGGAACCGGTTTATGTAACATCATATCAAATCCGACACAATTAATATATATTATATTTAAAGAAAGACAACACCTATGCATGATATCGTTAAACAGGTCGGTATTTCAGAGTCCATGTGGCAGGAATCAATTGCAAAGCACGATGCTATCCACGATGAATTCGATGGTATTGACTATTATCGGGTAACGAAAAAAATTGACACACTGAGAAGGGGATCGATCGTTACTCAGGAAGGTATCATTTTTGATTTCCCAAGTATTGCTCGAATATTGCATCTGGAAAACGGTATCCGCAATGCCTATACTCAACCCTTTTATATCGAAGAAAAAGTCGATGGTTATAACGTCAGGATTGCACGTATTCAGGGCCGTATCATAGTCTTTTCACGTGGCGCATATATCTGCCCGTTTTCGACGGATCGGATTGTGGATTTTTTAGATGCAAAAAAGATATTCGATGAAAATCCGGGACTGGTCATTTGCGGCGAATTCGCCGGACCCGATAATCCTTATAACATCGAACATCCCCCTTATGTAAAGGAAGACATCCGATTTTTTGCTTTTGATTTAATGCTAATGAACAAGCCTCATAAAATCCCCGTTGATAAGCGATACGAAATTTTTGATACTTATCATATACCCACCGTGAAGAGGTTTGGAAGGTTTTCAGCATCGGACATTCCCGCATTGAAAAAGGTTATTAAAGAGTTGGACGAGACGGGATGTGAAGGAATCGTAATGAAACCAACTCATCCCGCTGAAAAGATTCTCAAGTACGTGACCTTAAGCTCTTGTCTGCGTGATATTCGTGTCACTGCCCCGTTGATGGCGGAGATGGCATCAGAATTTTTTACCCATCGGATTATTCGCGCGGCCATATTCATCCACGAGCATGCGCATTCATTAAAACCGGAAATTTTCACTCAGTTGGGTGAGGTATTATTAAAACCTGTCTATGAAAATGTTAGCAAGGCGGCACGAAGCGAAATCATTGACGAAAAATTTGTACTCCGTTTCCGGGAAGAAAAAAACATACAAAAAATGATTAATCATCTCTATAAATGCAAAGTAAAGTTCGATGTATTATCGAAAAACAAGGAAGGTGATTACTGGCATGTGAAGTTCGCAAGAAAGTGTTATGCCTCGTATGATATCCTCCAAAAACACCTGGAAGGTTCAGCCCACGTGGACTAATGAAGAAACCATTATAGCCACCACTGGGAATCCGGAAGTGGCATGAAAATTCCGTCCTGAGTAAAAATGTGAAAATTTCATCAATTGTTTTCGCAAACTCACTACATCAGTTTGTCGAGTATACCCCGCAATGTTCGGGGGTCGATGTAACGGATACCAAGCTTATCCGCCCATTTTACAATACCCGTATCAGCCGTCACCAGTATGCCGTCAAGTTCCTTGGCCAGGAGAATAAGGTCTACGTCCTCCTTGCTATCAATAATCCCTTCTCTGAGGGCAGCGCGATATTTTTTCCTCAGATCAGCAATAGCAATAGCCTCTAAAGCTTCCGACTCGGTTCTGTGTGGAATCTCTTCAGTCATACGCACATCCGGGAAAAGAAAGACCGACTTCTCGAGCGAGGCCTTCCGCTTCCGTTCAATCTCCTCGGCCGCCTTCAATCCCTTATTAATCCTTTTCCGTATGGCTTCTTCTGCTACCCGCAATCCCTTGTCTATCCTGTGACGCACATCCTCGATGAGTTCATACAGCAAAAATGCCGGAACCGACAGTTCATATCGCTTTGGTGGTTTTTGGATTATACGAATTTGAAGATCGGGCGGGATATCTTTTATGTCAACAAAATTGAGCAATTCCTGATAGATCGTTGGCGGCATATAAAAAGCCGGCCCATCCAAATTGCCAATAATCTCCAGAAACGTGCGTAATGCCTCTGTTGGGCTTGCGCCAAACGATTGGTAAACCTCCGGATTGGTAAAAATACTCGTATCAATAATAACCCGTTCGCGTTTAATGTCCTTTTCCATAAACGACCTTTCATTTAAATACGGAATTTCTTTCTTTTTCTGTAAGCTGAAATACCAACCGGAAGAGCCGTTCTTCTGCTGAAGTCATTTCTTTATCCCGTCTTTTCATCGCAATCTTTGCCATATGTAATGCGTTTTCTAAGACATAGACCTTCATGCCACGATATGAATACCACGCAAAAGAGGGAAGATATTTTGGGGGATAGGTAAAGGTGATGATATTACAAGCGAAACCAACGATGCTACCCGTCATGATGGTTGTGTTGATAGCCGTTTTCGTGTGGTCTCCCATCGCCATACCAAGGAACATATGATTTGTATTTATCATAGTTCCATCGATTTCAACTTTTACTTCTCCATAGGTGTTAAGCAGGTTACTGTTTACGGTATCAGCCCCCATATTAACCCATGAACCGATATAAGAATCGCCGAGAAATCCATCGTGTTGCTTGTTGGTGTAACTATGGAAGATTGTATTTACAACTTCTCCTCCTATCTTGCAAACCTCCCCAATATTTGCACCGCCACGGATCCTCGAATTAGATTGAACCACAGAATGGTTGCCAATGAAAACGGGTCCCTCGATAGTCGTGTTAGGGGCAATGGTAACGTGTTGACCAATATAAATTGGCCCATCATCGGCATCAAATACGCTGCCCGGTTTAATCCGACTGCCTTTGCCAATAAATATCTGGTCTTCATTGATAAGGTGAACCCCTTCATAGAGTTTGCCAAAGATGGATCCTTCCTTGACAAAGACCATGAAATCCTTCTCTATTTGAGACTTGTTGTGTTTAACAATATCCCAAAAATAGTTTATGAGGGGTACCTGTGTAGAAACGACCGGAACTGTGCCTTTTAACAATGCAATTGGATCGCCAGAAAGAAGCATCCCGGGTAATATTTTTTTTGCATTTTCCTTCTTAAGTCGGGCATAAACAAGGGTATTATCCTGAATCCCCATTTCCTCCCGACCTTCTAAAGGAATAGGAAGGGAAAGGATGGCGCGACCGTTCAAAAAAAGACAGATACCATCAGTTGTATGCGGCTCATTGATACGGTAGGGATATCGTTCTTGTAGTACATCGGATAAATAGTCTCTACAAAAAAGATGAATCGTGGCATTGGGATGATGACTGACGACCCTTTCCAAAGGGGTAAAGAGTCCGCATCGAAGTTCAAAGGCCGCTCTTGTATATACTAAGGGAATTAATTGTAAACACCGACTATCTTCGAAAATACAGACACTATAGATCACTTCAGAATTTCCCTTCTTATAAAAACTTCCCTTGAAGAATTTATTTTGTAGACAAAACTTAAAGGTAGTTACATATTATAGTAAGAATTTACACCTTACTCGTGTTTCTTTCAAACTATTATGCACGGCCCAATGGTCGATAACAAAACTTAGATTTTTATATTTGTACACTTTTATCGTTTACTTATATACATTTTCATTCGCTATATTTTCCGGATTAATGATAGTATGTCGTTTTGTCAAATGTTGTTAGCATACTTAGACTCGTAATCTTTGTCAAGTATGCAATCAGAAATACCAGTGTTATTACTGCTGGTCCGTAAGAAATTACTTTCGATCCCAAAAAAATTTTTTATATCCTTGACATAAGGCAGTTTGCATAATAAAATCGGGAAAAAGCGGGGAAGATACACTTTTTTTATCGGTAAATATCCTATGAGCAGATTACAATCACCTATATTTTCCATGCCATTAAAAAGGATTGATGGATTTTCAACCGATAAAATCTGTTTTAGAGATGCAAAGGCGCGAACTCCGCATCCTGGTTTAACACTAGGAACTGACGATCATAACGAACGCTGGTTACTGGTGTGGGATAAATTTTTAATCAAGCATGAATATAGAATCCCAAAACAGCATGGGGAACGTTTCGTTGATGTAACGAACGACAACAATCTCATTCACAGAAAAGGCAACATTGTTCCCGGTGCAATGACCGTTTCCAAGATCATCCTTCCCTTAGAGATCCTCTTCCCAGAATTAGAAATATCTTCTGTAAATATAAAATTTACCGGTTCGGCCTTTTATAGCGAGAGGACATGCAGTCTGTTTTTATGGCAGTTTGTAAGTAACGACTATATTCAGATTGAAGTAAAAACCTATCAGCAAGACAGGGTAATTGCTACGACTATCATCCTGGGAAGACTGAAAACTGCAGGCAAACAGGTCAAAGAAATAGATGAAGCGGCCGTAAATAAAAAATGTTTAGCAAGGGTGCAAGACTATTTTGAAACATTGGGTATTCGAAGTGATTTTTATTTCCAGAAAGAAGGATACAAAGATTACACCTATCCTCTGGCCTATATTGCCTCGTTACCTTCAGCTGAGATTGTAAATCAATTGTCCGGACAAGGTGGTATGATTAATATATTGCGTATGGACTTCGGTAGTTACGAAAGAATTCCAATTACCGGTGATAAAGGTCCTGAGGTGAAGCTTGCAAGGGCAAAGAAGCGGAATACCTTCAACAAGATCATGGCAGAGATCGCCGAAGGACTTGTTACCTATTATCGTGGTCTTGCAATCGTGAATCCCATTGCCAAATTCCACAATTCCAGAGAACCTGTTCTGGACGCAGTAAATAAGCTTATCAACGTCAATCCGGAAGAACAAGGGTTTATAACACCTACCTAAAGATATTCGACCAACAAACCACCGTGAAATTCTGCATGTTCGGGAGTTCGCATCGGTTTAGTTATGTAAGTGGAGTTGGGTAAAATGAAAACCAACAATCAATTGCAAATGTCTTGTCGATGCTTTGTTTTTCTGAGTAATCCGTACTTACTTTCAAAGTTTGCTATCTGTAATATTGCATTGTTTTCTTGCAGATAAAATGTTGGTCCCAATTAATAATTAACTTACTTGCTTAAGAGTTCTTTCTAAACTTACCTAAAAAGCAAACACCCTACTTTAGTTCCCAAGCGGGGTAGACCCGGCGGCAAAAGCAACCGGGCCTGTCCCACATTATAACTACCAATTTACCCGCAAAAGTAAATTGGTATACGCCAGGCTTTGAAGCCATGGTCGCGCGCATAGTCTCGAGTACCATCTCTCCTGGTAATCCAAGGACGGAAAATGTACCCGATGACTCGGCGATGCTTGCGGCTAATATCTTCAGCCATACAAGTCTCCTATATAGGAGCATTTTTTTCTTGACATTCCGGTTACATGACATCATTATTACTATGCGTTAACATCACGAAAGCGGCCGGTTTTCTGCCCTGTGCAGAAAATTTACCATATTGTTCGTGCTCCTGATCGAAAATATGGTCCGCTAATTACAATAAGGGGGCATTGCCAGATGCCCCCTTATTTATTGGTAATATTTTTGTTAAAGTTTTTAACCTACTTTTTACAAAAGCTGAATTAACTCCAAATCTTTGCGACATATTATAAATACCATTTCCTTCCATAGTAGCCTCTTTTATTGCAGGAGCTGGCATTAATAAAGCACCTGCAAATCGCCATGCCTGCCATTCTGGGTTCATGTATGGCTTTAATTCTTTCTCGTAATACATTCGTAAAATGTGGTCTTTATTATGTATTGACTTTAGAATGGCTTTTGCCCTTTTATAATCTGAAACATGTAAAATAGCATGTCCTATTTCATGAGCCATAGTCGAACGGCAAAAATATTTTTGTCGAGGTTCTTCAACCAAATCACAGGAGATTACGGAAACCATCGTATTGGAATCCGTGTACCCATAAATTCCATATTCCAACGGTTGATAGTCAATTTTAACCCCAGTGAGAGCTTCTAACTCACAATCGAAAAAACGCTCAACATCGAAATACTTTTCGTTATTGAGAACTTATGGCTGGTAGCTTTTGATAATGGCTAACGCAAGCCTTTCAATTTCGGCGCTACTTCTTGGTTTAGCAGGAATAAGACGTCTAGCCAATTATTTTTCCTCCATTTTCATGATAGTTTCTAATAATTGATCTTTTTTATCATCTGAAAGTTTTTCAGCTCGTAATAGAATAGTCGATAATTTAGGATCCATCTTTAGTTTCCGAGAAAAATCTAACGAAACCCTATTTCGAATTTCTCTAGCCAAATTCACAAGAAAACCATCTTTTATGCCAAGAAAATTTTCAATTTTACTGACTGTTTCGAGGTCGGGTGGACGTTTCCTTCCATGCTCAATATCCGCAATATACCCAATCGATTTCCCAATATATTCACCCACCTCCCTAAGGGTTACTTTTTTGGCTATTCTGGCTTCCTTGAGGGCTTTACCAAAATTTGCCATTTTCTCCTCCTTCCTTTCTTTTAAACCTTCCGAATTTCTAATATTACGCCATGCATTGGCGTAATCTTTACGCATTATAAGTACTTATTTTTTAAAAATTAATTAAATATTACGCCTTTTTTAGAGTAAAATATAGGTGTGGATCAATTAACAATTATTAACCAAAGATTTGAGTTTCTAGCTGACGAAGATTTATGTTGTAGAGGCACTTTCTTATGAATCCGAGATGAATAGAACCTATACATTACGCGATAAGGGATTTGAAATATTTGTAGTTTGATAAAATAGAGTAAATGCTAACTATGACAAAAGTTAACTTACAATCTTAAGAGATATTCTTCAATATTTATATTTACAAAAATACTTGTCTATTAATAGAATCCGTTCATAACGCTCTGTTAAACGCCTTGTCAAGGACAGATGACAGCAGTGCATTAAGCTCGGCTTCAGTCTCATTCTGAAGACATTTTATAACGCCTACCTTCTTCAGCAGGTTATCAAACCAAATTTGTTTCTCATATTGTAATACAGGAACATTAATTTTGCTGAGGGCTTCTATGCCTAAAGTTCTGTTACGGCCAGCACCACCGGGTGAAGCCTCTCCGAGCTTGGCAAGTCCTTCTTTTGTAAGAAAGTAGAAGCAAAGAAAGTTGGAAGTAGCAACACCTTTTTTAGGAGCACATGTAATGAACCTATGTGAGCCAACCCGTCCTGCATCAGTTAGCTTTGCAACCGCAACTGCACCTTCCCACGCAAACACGTTGTTGAATACTAGTATATTGACTTTTTAATAACGGAACATATAATATGATGTATGAGACAAACCGAAATACATCTTACCGAAGAGGATAAGGCGGAACTGAAGGCCTTTCGTTCGAAGGGGCAGCACATGGCCAGGGAAATCAACCGGGCGCACATTTTATTAGCATTAGATGAAAAAGTGCCTGAATCGCTCATCATGCAGGTTCTGGGTGTTGGACGCACCGCCATTTGGCGCACGCGTTCGGCTTATGTAGAGAAGGGGTTGGATTATGCTGTGTATGATGTGGCTCGTCCTGGGCAACCACGGCAATACGGAACTGATCAGCAAGCCGAAGTTGTAGCTTTGGCATGTAGTAAGCCTCCGAAGGGTGCAAAGCGTTGGACGATCCGGTTGCTTACCAAGGCAGCGCGTCGGCGTCCCAATCTGAAAAATATCAGCCGTGAAAGCATTCGCCGATTTCTAAAAAAAACGACTGCAAGCCCTGGCGCAAGTTGATGTGGTGTATTGGCAAAATCACCGCGGAGTATCGACAAAGGATGTATGATCTGTTGGAGCTTTATGCACGGCCCTATCGGGAAGAGGAACCGGTGATCTGTGTGGACGAGAAAAGCAAACAGCTTTTACAACAGACCCGGACACCGATTGTGGTCAGGCCGGGTGCGCCAACGAAGGAGGATTACGAATACCGGCGCACCGGAACGCGCAACATCTTCCTGGCAGTCGAGCCAAAGGGAGGACACCGCCAAGCGAAGGTGACAGCCCGTCGCACCAAGCCTGATTTTGTTCGGTTCATAGGCCAATTGGTAGAAAAGGTCTATGCCGGAGCACAGAAGATTCATCTGGTGATGGACAATCTGAACACTCATTTCCGCAAGAGTTTTGAGGAGGTCTTGGGTGTCGAGCGTGCGGAACGGATGTTGGCGAGGGTGGAGTTTCACTACACACCGAAACACGCCAGCTGGTTGAATATGGCAGAAATTGAAATAGGAGTTATGGATAGACAGTGCATCGGAGGCAGACTGCCCAGCGAAGCGATACTGAGATCCGAAGTAGCCGCCTGGCAGCATCGCCGTAATCAAACTAAGACCAAGATCGAATGGAAGTTTACCCGACAAGATGCTGATGATAAACTATCCAGGCATTATGTATCATAACTAATATGTCTTAGTACTAGATTTAGTTCGTCGCAATTACCAAATGCTTCAATTAAGCGTGCCCTGCGCCCTCTATCTGCCAAAGAATCTTTTGAATCTGCCCTAAGGCGATCCCGGGAAATTTGTTTTTCTTCACCTGTTACACCATCTCTCCATAAACCATCAACAATATTTCCTTTTCCTATTTCATCCCCACCAATCCAGTCTGTAATTGCATTTCGGACACTTTTACCTCCTTGCCCACCTTTTTTCTGGTTTAAAAAGGCTTCCGCCAGCACCAACCCGTTCGGTTCCAATTCCATTGAATTAAACCGCGTCCCCCTAGTTAATCCAAGACCGGAAAGAGCGCGAACAGTTGATGACCGATACGGAATACGTACATAATACTTGGGTTGTGAAATCTCCTTAAAACTCCGTGCATCCCGATATTTATTAAAGGCTCTTTTACCGCGCACACCTTGATTCTGATCCTGCTCCCACACCAGCTTACATGCCAGAGCCTCAATCGCATTGGCAATTTTTACCGGCCCAAAGCTATTTATCTCTTGTACAAGTTGAATTCCGGCAACCGCCCATGACATCTGACGAACAAACCAAACTCCTCCGATACCCGGCACCACCAGTTCACGGTAATAACGAATGGCTTTATTCAGGTTCAGATTTAAAAGGGCTCGCTGCGTTTCAAACTCCTCCATTTCCGGAATGAACCAGTCAGTCATCATTGAAATCCTTTCCATTAATACAATTTAACGGGTTTATATTTGTGGATTATTGGATCGTTTTTTACAGGCTTGCTTAATATTGTGCTTAACAATATGCATAACTCTTTTAAAATATTCATACGCACCCAAATGTATTTCTTCTGTCATTTTGCTCTCTCCCTTTTATTGTTTACAACATGCTTTTAAGGATCCGGTAACAAAACATTGCGCATTATATCAAGCACAAATAGGATGTCAAACTGCGTACGAAAGCGTAGCATTGCCTACAATACCATTTTCGTTGCTCGCAACTGGTCCAATCTGCAAGATTGAATCGACGAAGGCCAGTAAAGTCGCTGCTAGAGGTACCCTGATTTAATCATTTTCAATTACCACCCTACCCGTTACTGCACCTTCCTTACTATACAAAGTTATCCGTCCATCCCTGACAACTGCGCGGTTCTTTATCTTGCCACGCCTATCATACACGGTTATTTGGTTATTCCTGATGACGATGCGTTCCTGTAACTTGCCTTCTTTGGTATACATGGTTATCGTGCTTTTCCTGGAGGAAATCAGACAGTCGTCAGTTCCACCTTTCACAATGCTACTGATATTTGCCAGTGCCACAGCACATACAAATACATATATCCATATCCGCCCGATATTCATAATCCATCCCTAAAATTATAAAAATAACGTCAAGTTATAACCGTCCCTCTTCCCCTCCTTTGCAAGGAGGGGAAAAAGGGCAGGTAAAAAACTTCATAAAAAAAGAAGTTTTTATTGAGTAATACTATAACACTCTAGTTTTTGAAAATTAACCCCGTAGGGGTGAAATATTAATAGCTTAAAGTATCAAATCTATTAAAAGCTCCAGAGGAACGACATATAAAACGTATAAACAATATATCGCTCCTACGGAGCTTGACCTTGGTGTAATTGTATTTCTATTAACATACCGCACCGCTCCTAACGGAGCTATCAAAGATATTTTTTTTCAAGGAGTTACTCAAAAAGGCACAAAAACGATTCCTGGATAAAATATGCAGGGGCAATTTATGAATTGCCTCGACATGTTTTAACCTATTTAGAAATTTACACTTGAAATAAATCCGTAATAACAGTAACCTTAAGAAAATTGTAGCAATTATTATTTATTAATCGGAAAAAGAGAAAATATATTTAATGAAAAAGACAGTAATTATTATCTCGATCATTGTCGGTTTTGTAATCGGAATAACAGCAGCTAGTTACATCCTTGTCAAACGGGCAACCTCTGATGAAGCAATAAAGAACCGTTTGTTAGGCATGCTGAGAGATTTTGGAGATACTGAAATTGATCATGCGCATATGGATTTTTTAGAAGGGATTACTATCGATAACCTCTCATTTGTTGGTACAATTAAGGATATACAAGGCAAATCTCTTAAAATCCCCAAGATCGTATTAAAACATGACCCACAAAGCCTTATAAAAGGCCAACTCAATATTAGTAATGCAGTCATTATTTCCCCGGAATTGACCGTAGAAAAGCCAACAGACATTTGGTCACTCCTTAACACCATCAAGACAAACTTTGATAATCTGAAAATACCGGCCTATATGGACGCATTAAGGCAAGGTATTGAGGTCCGGGACTTGAAGATCCATATCAAGGAAAATCCTCAGACAAATAGCCCGGAAATCAAGGTATCAGGAATTGATATCACGTTTCTCCCTTATGCAGGCTCTTTTAAAGACCTTCTGATCAAAGGATACATCAATGATAAATTTTTGGGGAATCACTCATTTACCATGAGGCTTTATCCGGATATCCCCAGACTTGACGTTGAGGTCTATGCGAATAGCATTATAATGAATGAGGAGTTTTGTAACAGATTTCCATACATCGGCAGAATGCTCTGGAACGATTATAAACCCATGGGAAATGTCAGTGTATCCTGTAACGCGAGTTTTAATAATCAGGATCAGCAAAAAAAGATGGACTATGGAATCAACATCAACCTCAACGGACTGGAGGCTATGTATAAAGATTGGCCGATTCTGATTTATAATCTGAATGGCGAGGTAGAACTGAATCCAGAAAAGCTGTATCTGAAGGGGATTGTGGGTTATCTCAAGTGTGGAAACTATACCTCTCAGGCTGAATTCAAAGGAGAATTTGATCTCTACGGTCCTCAAAAGACCTTTGTAGTAACGATTCCTAATTTATATGTAAATCAGGAATTGTTAAAAAATATACCCGAATTCGGCGAACAGGTATGGTCAAAAGCACAGCCAACGGGTTTAGTGGGACTGACTCTTCAACACAACGAAGGAGAAAATCAGGAACGTAATTATTTCCTGACGGTGAATTGCAAGGGATTAGAAATAAAACCTCCGGATTTTTCCCGGCCTATCTCGTATGTGAATGGAGAGTTCAAGCTAGCCAATAACATCATTGTGTTCAAAAATGCCAGTGGTCTTATCCAACGTGGGGATCAGTCTGTTTTTACTGAAATGAATGGCGTTTACGATATGAATAGCGGTCGAAAGATATTCAATTTCCATGCCCCGCACCTGTCCATCACAGAGTCCTTTTTGAAAGATCTTCCCAGCAAGGAAATTGGCGAAAAGCTTTGGACTAATTTGCACCCGGCAGGGAAGGTAGATATTCGCGCCAATTTTCAGGGTTTTGGCGAAAAGAAGAACGATGACTACACTATAGAGATCAACCTCAAGGATTGCGAGATTACTGCTGGCACATATAAGATCCCTCTCTGGGGGATGGCAGGAAGGCTAGAACTCAATAAAAGAGGATTTTCCAGCAAACACATTGACGCTAAATGCTGTGGGGGGCATGTAGAAGGGACCCTATCAATCCAGACAGACACTGACCCGCATCAATACAATGGGGAATTAATTTTTTCAAGGGTCGCACTGGAAGAACTGGCTCAAAAGGTCACAAAAACAGAAAGTTCGTTGTCCGGGTCACTCAACGGTAACATAAAATTCCAGGGAAACGGCACAGATCCCAAAAATTTTCACGCTGAGGGGCAAATCAATGTAAGTGAAGGGTATCTCACTGAGGTTCCTATCCTCCTAAGCGTTTTTAACTTTCTTAACGTCAGTTTATCCAAAAAAGAAAGTTTTCACAGTGCAAAGGCAAAGTTTATCGTCAAAGATGGCATAATTCATATTGAGGAAGGAAGGGTCTATAGCGATACAATAGAACTCGATGGTCGCGGAAATATTAATTTTGACGGTAATATTCATATTGATGTTGTTGCCGGATTCAACAAAGGTTTATTTTCTCAACTTCCTATTGTGGGAAAGTTTTTTGATTTAGTGGTGGGTGGCGTGCGAAAACAGCTAACAATGGTAGAAATCAAAGGCACATACTCAAATCCAGAAATTCATTCGGTCCCTTTTAAACCCTTCACCGAGTCAATCAAGAGCATGTTTGAAGTACTTCCAAAGGAAGGGCATGAAATTACAAAAGACACCGAAAGCAAAAAGACAGAAAGCTAACGAATGCTAGAACATTTCTTCTCACCAGGAACAGTTGCTGTTATTGGTGCCTCCCGTGAAGAGGGCAAGGTAGGATACGATTTACTCAAAAATCTGGTCACTTATGGATACAAAGGGAAGGTCTATCCGGTAAATCCTTATGCAGATAATATCCTGGGCATCAAGACATACACAAGCCTTAAGGAAATCAGCGGCACGATTGATCTTGCGGTAGTTGTTGTACCCGCTCCGCATGTGCTGAAAGTGATAGACGAATGCAGCGCCAAAGGGATTGATTCGATTATTGTTATCAGTGCCGGCTTTAAAGAAAGTGGTATTGACGGTGCATCAAGAGAGCGGGAATTACATCAGAAAATCAAACAACATTCGATACGCATGCTCGGACCAAACTGTCTTGGGTTGATCGATACACAATCATTCCTCAATGCCTCTTTTGCTGCCGATATGCCCGAACAGGGCAATATTGCGTTCGTTTCCCAATCAGGAGCACTTTGCACTTCAGTTTTGGACTGGGCAGTGAACGAACGTATAGGATTTTCCAAATTTATCAGCATGGGAAATAAGACCGACATTGATGAGGTGGATCTTATACAAGTTATCGATGAGGATGTCCATACGAAAGTCGTTCTTGGGTACTTAGAAGGGGTAAAAAACGGGATGGCATTTATGAATGCCGCAAATAAAATCACGAAAAAAAAACCCATGATTGTAGTAAAATCCGGGGGTACGACGGCAGGCGCAAAGGCAGCCTCATCGCATACGGGGACATTGGCCGGCGCTGAAAATGCCTTTGATACGGCATTTAAACAATCGGGAATTTTGCGTGCAAAAACAGTTGAAGAACTCTTTGACTTTGCCAGAATATTCAGCCATCAACCGCTACCCAAAGGACCACGCATGGCATTGATCACAAATGCTGGCGGACCAGGAATTATTGCGGCAGATGCGGTGGAACGGTCAAAACTGAAAATGGCGGCATTTTCAAAGAGCACCATAAAACTCCTCCGCGCCTCCTTACCCGCTATGGCAAATGTATATAACCCTGTCGACGTGCTGGGAGACGCAAAGGCCGACCGGTATAAATTTGTTATCGAAAAAGTAATAGAAGACCCCAACGTGGATGCAATTCTTGTCATTTTGACGCCTCAAACCATGACGGAAATAGAGAAGACGGCAGAGGTAATAGGCGAGATTGCAAACCGTACCGACAAACCCATCGCAACCTCCTTCATGGGTGGCAAACGGATTGGAGCGGGTTTAAAAGTTATGCAACAGAGAAAAGTACCTAATTATCCATTCCCTGAGCGCGCAATATCAGCCGTCGAGGCGATGTATAAATACACCTTATGGCAAAAAAAACCTATATCAAAAACAAAAAAAATAAGTATTCAAAAAGAGAAGGTGGCATCAATCTTTGAAAAAATAAGGCAAATGGGGCATCAATATTTGTGCGAAGATGAGGCAAAACAGGTTATTTCGGTCTACGGTTTCAAAATTCCAAAAAGTATTCTTGCTACCACAGGAACAGAGGCAGCGCAGGCTGCGGAAGAGATCGGATATCCGGTTGTTGCTAAGATTTCTTCACCGGACATCCTTCATAAATCTGATTTTGGCGGAGTAAGAATCGGAATAAAAGATGCGACAGCGGTCAGGAGGTTTTTTTCTGACATTACCCAAAAGGCGCGGAGGCTTATGCCTTCCGCAGAAATAAAGGGCGTTCTGGTGCAACAGATGATTACGGGTGGCAAAGAGGTAATCCTCGGGATGTCCCGCGATCCACAGTTTGGTCCCCTATTGATGTTTGGACTTGGCGGTATTTATATAGAAGTGCTAAAAGACGTAACATTCCGGATAGCACCCATTGGACCCAATGAAGCAGAAGAGATGATCCATGAAATTCGATCTCTTCCACTGTTAAAAGGTGTGCGCGGAGAAAGACCCGTGGATATAAATGCCCTTGTTGATAGTATTTTAAGGCTTTCTCAGCTGGTAACAGATTTTCCCGAGATCCTGGAAATGGATATAAATCCCTTGGTTGTTTTCCCTGAAGGAGGAGGCGCCATGGCCATAGATGCGCGCATGACGATATCGCAGACAGCGGCAAATCACAACCAAAAAGGACAGTAGCGAGTAGGCCGTAAGCAAATCAGCAAATGAGAATTGTTTACAGCCCGCCGCCTCCTGCTTACTTATCCAAGCAAGCTGAACAGTTATCGGAAACTTGTTAATAAATATGTTTTCACTTATAGTATTACTGTATAAAAGGGGGTTATTATGATACCCGTATTTATTGCCTCAGTTTCGCCCTTTTCCGGAAAGAACTTAATTTGTCTCGGCTTAGGATTAAAATTCAAGAGAGACGGATACAACACCGGATACTTTAAACCAATCGGATTTTCACCGGTTCTTATTGAAGACATACTTACTGATGAGGATGCCGTCTTCCTTTCAAAGGCATTGGAAGTCGATGAGCCGCTCCAGTCCATTTGCCCTGTGGTGTTAACGGATGAAATTATTGGGCGCCTGATACGTGGCGAGGAACTGAATATTCGTCAGAAGACGCTGGCAGCCTTCAATCTTGCCTCCCAGGGAAAGGACATCATGATTGCACGGGGGGTGGGAAGGCTGTCGGGTGGTACGTGTCTGCAGTTTTCGGAATTAGATTTTATCAAAGAAACACATGCAAAAGTAATCTTCGTGGATAAATTCCAGGCTTATATTGACACCCTTGACGGATTTATCTATGCATCAAAGATGTTAGGGGATCAATTGCTGGGTGTTGTGTTTAATTTGGTCCCCTCAACAAAGTTAGATTATATACGCGAACTCCTTGTTCCCTTTCTTAAAAACCACGGTATTACTACCCTGGGAATTATCCCCAAAGACCCGATCCTTGGTGCAGTATCAATCCGGGAAATCGTCAACACCATTAACGGAACCGTTCTCTGTTGCGAGGATAAGATAGATGAATTGATTGAACATTTCATGATCGGGGCGATGAATGTCGAGAGCGCCTTGAGTTATTTCCGAAAGGTCCCAAACAAGGCCGTCATTACCGGAGGTGATCGGAGTGATATCCAATTGGCTGCCCTCGAAACCCCTACGAAGTGCCTTATTCTTACGGGTGAACTCTATCCAAATGCCTCTATCCTGGGACGTGCTGAGGAAATTGGCGTACCAATTGTCATAGTAAGATCGGATACTGCAACGACACTGGAGGCTTGCGAAAACCTCTCAGGGTACGTGAGCCTGCATTCAAAGTCTAAGATACAACGCGCCGCAGAAGTGGTGGCGAGAGAAATAGATTTTAAGACTATCTATGCGCAATTGGGGTTACCGAAATAAATATTTCCACAGCATTTCTTAACGCAGCGAAACCGCAACCAAAATAACCTCCCCTGTATCCCCTCCTTCGTAAGGAGGGGATACAGGGGAGGTGAAAAACTTACTAAAAAAGAGATAATTATGCACATTGTAGGTATCAGAGAGTTGAAGAACAGACTAACGTACTATCTGGGTCTTACTAAGGAAGGAGATAGAATTATCGTAACAGATAGAGGCACCCCTATTGCAGTGCTTCACAGTGTTGATAAAATAGAAAAAAATGCAGGGTTTGATGAAAAACTTGCATTACTGGCAAAACAGGGAAAAATAAGGCTTCCCAGAAAGGGGACTGGGTTAACGCCTTTCAGACCCGTAAAGGTAAAAGGTAAACCCATTTCTGAAACTGTTCTCGAGGAAAGAAGGTGATATATTTAGACACGAGCGCTTTGATCAAAAAAATACGTTGCAGAAGAAGGCTCTGAGAACATAGTCACTATTATGCGAAGTTCTATAGTTACAACATCCAGACTAACCTATCCGGAAATATTATCTACCTTTGTAAGGCAATTCAGAGTCGGAGATATTACAAACAACAAATTGAAAGAAATATTGAAAGATTTTGAATCCGACTGGGATTGCTTTACTATCTTGGATATTCACGAAGAACTCCTGCCAATTATAAAACGTTTAATTGAGAAACATTATCTGTGGGGAGCCGATAGCATTCATTTATCTTCAGCGTTGTGGCTGAAAGATACAATAAATGATGAGGTTGCTTTTGTAGCCGCCGATATAAACTTACTTAACGCTGCCAGTTCTGAAAACCAGAATAGTATAAATCCTGTGGTTTATAAATAGAAACATAGCCAGATATTTCCAGCCATTAGAATTATAGAGTATGGCAAAACGCAACATAGCGATATCTCAACAAAAGATAGCAAACTTCTGCCGTAAGTGGAAGATTACCGAACTCGCCCTCTTTGGGTCTGTTTTAAATAGAAATTTCCGCCCAGATAGTGACATTGATGTACTGGTAAGCTTTACAGAAGATGCACAATGGAGCCTTTTTGACTCCGTCCGCATGCAGGAGGAACTAAAGGAGATCTTCGGACGTGAGGTAGATTTGGTTGAAAAGGCAGCGCTACGTAATCCGTTCCGCAGGCATTCTATTTTGCGTTCAAAAGAGGTTATCTATGCAATCTGAAGACCGCGACGCTGCGTATCTTTGAGACATGCTGAATTACCAGAGCTAATTGAGTTAATCAAACCGCTATTGCCGTCCTTGCCACCTGAGATTGAAGAATAACAACCTTTGTTTATTAATTTGTTATGGAACAAACGAGGAGACAGATACGGATTTGAAAAAACAATTAGAAGACACAAAAACAGTTGAATCAATTTATAGCCGTGTCAGGGAGATTCTTGAGGCTGCAAGAGGTAGCGCTTATCGCGCTGTGAATTTTGCTATGGTTCAGGCATACTGGCATATCGGCAGAGAGATTGTCGAGGAAGAACAGAAAGGCAAAGCAAGGGCACAATATGGAGAATATCTTTTAAAGGAGCTGTCGGAGCGTCTTGCCAAAGAGTTTGGTAAGGGCTTTGATCCGAGCAACCTTCGTTATATGCGCCTGTTTTATCTTTCCTTTGAAATTGTGAACGCAGTGCGTTCACAATCTTCAGCCATAGAGATATATGACGCAGTGCGTCACATATCTTCACATGCGCAAAAAAGCCACGCACTGCGTGACGAGTTGCCAGTAGTCCGCCCGGAACTTTCATGGACGCACTATCGTTTGCTTCTGAAGGTTGAACGGCCTGATGTAAGAAAGTTCTATGTGGATGAATGCATAACAGGCAACTGGTCTACCCGTCAGCTTGAGCGGCAGATAAATTCCTTCTATTACGAACGTCTTCTTTCAAGCCGTAACAAAAACATTGTCAGATCAGAGATAAAAAAACTTGAACCGGGACCGTCACCAAACGACATCATCAAAGATCCCTATGTCCTCGAATTCCTTGGTATGAAGGAAAGCAAAAAATATCTTGAGACCGACCTTGAGCATGGTCTGATTGATAAGCTTCATAACTTCCTTCTCGAACTTGGCAAGGGTTTTTCTTTTATCGCCCGCCAGAAAAGGATAACCGTTGAAGACGAATACTATTATATTGACCTTGTTTTTTACAATTACATATTGAAGTGTTTTGTTATAATTGACCTGAAAGTCGGTAAGCTGACGCATCAGGACATCGGGCAGATGGACTTTTATGTGCGGTACTTTGAGAAAGAGATCAGACAGCCCGAGGATAATCCTACCATTGGACTGATACTTTGCGCTCAGAAGAACGAGGCAATGGCAAAATATACTCTGCTAAAAGACAGCAAGACGATCTTTGCCTCAAAGTACAAGCTATACCTGCCTACTGAAAAAGAGTTGAAAGAGGAGTTAGAGCGTGAAAAAAGAATGCTTGAAATAGAGCTTAAGCTGTCAAAATCAAAAGGCAAGAAATAAGGTATTCAGATAAACACCCGGAACCAACGAGGAGACGGATACGGATTTAATAATTATTAAGAGTTATGAGAAATCAAACTAAGGGGAAGTCAAAAGGTATTGTTTCGTGGCCTGTTGAGGAGCGGCCAAGAGAACGATTGCTAAGCAGAGGACCGCACTCATTGACCGATGCAGAATTGATTGCGATCCTGGTTAGAGTTGGGTTTCAGGGGACTAATGCTGTTGAATTGGGTCGCAACCTTATGAAACAATTTGGCTCATTGCGGGCAATGGCAGAGGCGCCGTTATCTGCGATGCTCGATGTTAAGGGTTTAAAGGGTGCAAAGGCCGCTCAACTGGCGGCAGCAATGGAAATTGCAAGGCGTGTTTCTCTGCCGGATGGCAAGAAACGCATTCAGATAAAAGGCACTGCGCAGGCAGGTGAATATGTGAAGGAGCGGTTAAGAGGTTTACCCGATGAGTATTTTAGGATTCTTTATCTGAATCGTCAAAATCGTCTGCTTGATGATGTGCTTATTGCGCAAGGTGATGTTGATGGTGTCAAACCACCTGTAAGGAACATAATTACCCATGCCCTGCGGACAAATGCAAGCAGTCTGATAGCAGCGCATAACCATCCTTCCGGGGCAATTGATCCGAGCGAATCAGATATAATACTGACCCGTGATATAATTTCAGCTACACGGCCGCTTGGCATGAAGATATTGGATCACATTATTGTTGGAGAAGAAACAACGTACAGCTTTGCAGATAGCGGGCTGCTTGACGAACTGGAACTGGAATCTTTTTCTCCGTATCCGGCAAAAAGAAAACAAATGAAAATTAAGGAGTCGTCATTATGACGCCTGAGCAGCGGCAGGAAATCATCAGATTACTTGAAAAGGGTGAGGAACTTTCTCCAGAATGGGTAAGAATCCTTTTCCCTCCAGAGAAACGGGAATACGAGCTTGTCTATTACGGCAAGGAACGGGAAGAAGACATCCTTGCCAATACGCTGGCCGTGCCTTTGCAGCCTGTGCGGACTTTTGGAAGTAACGGTGACTGGTCTAATATGCTCATCTTCGGCGATAACCTTCAGGTAATGAAATCACTCTTGGAGATGAAAAAGGTCGGAAGGCTATGCAACGCAGACGGCACGCCCGGCGTGAGACTCATTTATATTGATCCACCGTTTGCAACGAAGCAGGAATTCAAAGGAAGCCAGGATCAGAAGGCATATCAAGACAAGGTGGCTGGTGCGCGATTTGTTGAATTCATTCGGCGTCGGTTGGTTATGCTTCGTGATCTTTTGTCTATAAATGGAAATATAGTAATTCATCTCGACCCCCGAAAGATGCATTACATAAAAGTTGTCTGCGATGAAGTTTTTGGTGAGGAAAACTTTATTAACGAAATTATTTGGCATAAGGGAAGAGAGGGAGGAAGTTCACGGTCACATGCGTCTGGCTCTGCCATACCGACTGAATATCAAAATCTTCTTATCTACGCACGACAGAGGTCTGAATGACTTTGGAAACCGCTCTTGGGTCCGTACAAACTTTCAACGGTCAAAGGAATAGAGAAAGATTCAAATGGTTGGTACTATACTCGTGGTCGCATGGGACGACAGCCTGCTCAGTGGGAAGTAGATGCAGGTATAGGGAAAAAAACCTATGTTAGCGATAACCCAACAGAAACAAAAGAAGAGGTATTAAAGAAGATTACATCACCGGATGCTAAATATGTTTCGAGAGGCGATGTGTGGAATAGCGATGTAATTACGCAAACAAAAATCACTGAATACCCAACAGAAAAACCTGAGGATCTGCTATCTTTGATTATTGAGGCTGGAACGGAACTAGGCGATATTGTCCTTGACTGTTTTGCAGGTTCAGGGACTACACTTGCCATTGCTGAAAAACTCGGCAGACGCTGGATTGGTGTGGACTGCGGCAAGTTGGCAATTTATACAATGCAGAAACGTCTTTTGAATATTACTGAAAGTATGGATTTAGAAAATCCCAGAAAGAAATATGGCAAGCAATGCAAGCCATTTACCCTCTATAATGCTGGTCTTTATGACTTTTCAAAGCTGAAAGAACTTTCATGGGATTCGTGGAGGTTTTTTGCCCTACAGCTTTTCCAATGCCGAGATGAGCCTCATACTATTGGTGGCATTAGGCTTGACGGCTATCTGAAAAGCGCAAGTGTCCTCATCTTTAATCACATGAAGGAGAAGGGTGTGAGAATTGATGAAGAAACAATAGAGAGCCTTCATGAAGCGCTTGGCACGCGTATCGGCAATAGGCTTTTCATCATAGCACCTGCTTTGACATTTGACTTTCAGCAAGACTACATAACATTAGGCAGTGTTCGTTATTATGCCTTACGAATACCGTATTCTATTATTAACGAGCTTCATCAGCGGGAGTTTACCTGCCTGAAACAGCCTTCGGATGAAATGGCGGTCAATGATACGGTTGAAGCTGTCGGCTTTGATTTCATCAGGACACCGGAATTAAAGTTTGAGTGTGGCGTAAGAAAAGGAAAAGGTGAATCTCAGGATACGGCATATATTAAAATCAAGACCTTCAAGAGTGAAGCGGTTGTCAGAGAGCCTATGCGCAAAAAAGGAAATCTGGAGACACTTTCAATGGCTATGCTGGATTACGACTTTGATGATAATTCACAGGTCTTTGACCTTGATGCCGTCTTTTATGCCGATGCGCTTGAAAAAGCTGGATGGGCGCTTACCTTTCCCATTGATTCGATAGGCAAAAAGATAATGGCGGTCTTTATTGATATTTATGGCAATGAGGCGCGGGTTGTTATTGAGCCAGAGCAGTTCGGAATTACTTCGCCAAAGAAAAAAAAGGGGAAACAGTAAGCATGACCACGCGCGGCGACCGGAAAACCTTCAAAAATGAAGACCTTGTCCTTAAGGTCTCAACGAATATTGATCCCACTGTATGGGATGAGACTAAATACGAAGCATTCCTTGATGAACTTTGCGGGATGCGGGAATATCAGAAAGAAGCCATCCGAACAACGTTGAGGTATCTTCTTGGCAGCAAATATGCGAACCTTCGTGAACTTGCAAAGGAGAATTTTGAAAGCAATGATGAGATTCAGCAGCGTTACGGCTCATGGGCAGGCATGGAGCGGCATCTGCAGTTGCCGGATCAACTGTCCTGCTCAATAGACCTTGCTACCGGAACCGGCAAGAGCTATGTGCTGTATGGACTTGCTGCGATATTGCTTGCGGAAGGCGAGGTGGATAGAGTACTCATTCGTTGCCCATCGAATACGATAGAAGCGGGTTTGCTTGAAAAGTTCCGTGAACTTGCCGGCAATTCCGATCTGCGGGATGTATTGCCGAACGGAGTAAAAGTACAATCACCAAAGATAATAAACGCCTCTGAAACTATTGTTGACAGTTCAATATGCGTGGAGAATTATCATGCAATCCTTGAGCATGTAAAGTCATCAATCCGTGACAGTCTTATAGGAAAGGGTGAACGGGTTGCTGTTTTCAGCGATGAGGCACATCATGTTGCAAATGAGACCGGCGCTAAGGCAAAGAGATGGAAGGAGTTTTTGCTTAATCCTGAATACGGATTTAGGATTTTAGTTGGCGTATCCGGCACTTGCTATGTCGGCGATGAATATTTTGCCGATGTGGTCAGCCGGTATTCATTGCGGCAGGCCATTGAAGACCGTTTTGTAAAAAAGGTTGAATATGTGGCTGAGATGCCTGAAACAGATGACGCGGAAGAAAAATGGCAGCTTATCCATAACCGGCATAAGGATTGGAAAAGAAGATTAAAAAAATATGGTATTAAGCCGCTCTCCATTATAGTAACAAAGGGAATCTCAGACTGTAAGCGGGTTGCCGAGGAGCTGCAAGGATTCCTGCAGGATTGGGAAGGTATTTCGCCAGAAGATGCGGAAAATAAAGTGTTAGCCGTAACTTCTGCCAAAGAGCACCAGCCAAATGTTGCAAAACTAAGGGTTGTTGATAGCCCTGCAAGTAAGGTTGAATGGATTGCTTCTGTATCTATGCTCAGCGAAGGCTGGGATGTAAAAAATGTCTTCTTGATTGTGCCTCATGAGGAAAGGGCATTTAACAGTAAACTCCTTATAGCTCAGGTGCTTGGCCGGGGTCTCAGAGTTCCTGACGGCTGGAAAGGTGAACAGCCGATAGTAACGGTTTTTAATCATGATGCATGGTCCGGCAGGATAAGGCATCTGGTTAATGAAATATTGGAAATAGAGCGCCGTTTGTCTTCTGATGTAATAGTATCTTCCCCGTATCATTTTGATATTCATAATCTCAATTACGATCGTGATGAAGACATGAGTGAATATACGAAAAAAGGAGAATACCGTTTACTGGAAGGTGGCTTTGTAGATTTGCCCACTCAGGTAGAGGCGGAGGATGTTACCATTGATTTTGAACGTGCTGTGTCCGGGGAGCATAACAAATTCAAAACCCGGATTGAGCATAAGACTTACAGTATTGAAGAAGTTGCAGAGCAGATGTACAGAAGACTCCAATCCATTGATGAAGAATCAAAGGATGCTGAAGACCCCCATGACAGAACCAACTATACAAAGAAGTTCCCTTTAGAGCGTTTGGAGCAGATAGTCAAGGAATCTTTGAAAAGGTCAAAGATTAGAACAGGGCGAATCACTGAAGCTAATAAGCAAAAATTCTTACAGGCGCTTGGTACACTGAAACGGAAAAAGGCAAAACGTGTGATTTACAAACTCAATTCAAAGGCCCTTATCACCATAAATACAAAAGAGCGTCATCCCGAAAGTTGCAGTGCGGCAGAACTCAGGAGGGGTGATAAGACTATTTTCTTTGGACCTGATAGCGAAGCCTCTGTTCCGGATGATCAGGTCGAATTTTTTAGAGAGGTTTTAGACCCGGATGGCGATTTCAGGGGTGGTCGTGAAGCCATAGAAAACTCACATGATTTTAAGACGCCTCTGAATCTGGTTATTGCAGATGCCAAGCCTGAACGCAAGTTCGTCCGACTGCTTTGCGAAAGAGAGAATGCCCAAGCAATAGATGCTTATATTAAAAATACGCCTCAGAGGTTTTACCCTATAGAATACGCATGGAAGAAAGGCGAACATCCAAAGCGTGGAGAGTTTAGCCCGGATTTTTTTCTAAAAAAAGGAGACATGATTTTTGTCGTTGAAATCAAGGTCGATGAAGAGATAGCAGACCCTTCTCCTGAGAATATCAAGAAGAATGAATATGCGCTTGCGCATTTTGAGCGCCTTAATAAATGGTTGGAACATGAGAAACTCAATATTCGTTACCAGTTCAATTTTTTGACCCCCAAAGATTACAACAAGTATTTCCAGAAATTACAAAATAATGATCTCGTCGGGTTCCGCTCGGAACTTGATGTAGCGTTGAGTAACGCTATGGCAAATGGTAGATAATAACTGTCGCATGTACGACAGCATTGAAAGGTGTGTGTGCCTCTTGCGCCAAGAGGCATAAAGGTGCATCGAGCGTATTATTGCCGATATTTGGGGAGAAAAATTTATCAGTTATGACTAATCTTCAAAAGCTTTTGCAAAGCAAAGAAAACGAACATATCGAATTTAAAAGCGTACAAAACAATTTTCACTTTGAGGATTTGCTTAAGTATGTATGCGCTTTGTCCAATGAAGGTGGTGGCAAACTTGTTCTTGGTGTTAACAATCAGAGACAGATTGTTGGTACTGCTGTATTTAACGACATTGAAAAATTAAAGATCGACGTTTTAAATTCTCAAAAGGTAAGTCGTAAGGTTAGAATCGATGTCGAGGAACTTGAACAGGATGGAAGAAGAGTTCTTATTATTGCTGTGCCTACTCGCCCAAAGGGAGAGGCAATTGCTTTTAATGGTGCATACTTTATGCGTAGCGGACAAAGTTTGGTACCGATGGATTCTCAAACATTGAAGAAGATATTTAATGAATACGAAGATGATTTTTCTGCTGAAGTATGTAATGGTGTTAAATTTGAAGATTTAGATAAAGACGCGATAAAACGGTTAAAAGAACTATGGTGTAAAAAATCAGGTAATCCGGATATTTTACGTTTAGAAGACCGACAGGCACTTATCGATTTAGGGTTGATTGTGGATAGTTTAGTAACTTATGCCACTATAATTCTAACAGGTAAAAAAGAAATAATTAATCGTTATTTGAGAAATGCCGAAATCATTTGGGAATATCGGAAGGATATTTCTTCAATTGAATATCAGGATAGAGTAGATTTTCGAGAACCCTTCTTGCTTTATTTTGACAAACTCTGGGATAAGATAAATAGTCGAAATGAAATATACCCCATTCAGGAAGGCTTATTTGTATTCGATATCAAGGCATTTAATGAAGAAGTTATAAGGGAAGCCGTATTAAACGCTATTAGCCATCGAGACTATAAGAACCAGGGTTCATCCTTCATCAAGCAATATCCAACGAAAATTGAAATCATTAGCCCGGGCGGATTCTTGCCAGGAATAACACCTGTAAATATTATTGAGGTTGCCAGCAAACCGAGAAATAGGCTGATCATTGAGGTATTGCAAAAAATAGGTTTTGTCGAAAGATCGGGACCGGGCGTGGATAAAATTTTCAAGCAAACCATCAGAGAAGGTAAGGGAATTCCGGATTATAACGGATCAACAGATTTTTGCGTAAAGCTAGTAATTGATGCGGTTGTCAGGGATAAAAAGTTTGTAAAATATTTGGAACGTATTTCTAACGAAACAATGATTATAATGATAAAGCTATGTGTTACAGATAAGAACGAAAATCATTGATAAACAACACCTTAGCTGTGTCATTTAAAAAAATTAAATAGGTAAAATGACAGAGCTAAGGTGTTACAGATGATTGGTAAATACCCTCATTTGTGCGCTGTTCAATGCTATAAAAAATTTAATATCGCTATGATTTCATGAAGGTTGATTCTCATGGAAGGTATTTTGATATTCATACGAGAGAGGAAATAAGATTATGGCAACCATTAAAAATAAACTGATGGAAAATATTCAAGCTTTGTCGGATATTGAAAAGCTCGAACTCGTTGATTCAATTCTTATGCAACTGGATAAACCAGACCCGGATATTGATCGTGTATGGGCGAGAGAGGCACGAAAACGCTGGCAGGCATACAAGGCAGGCAAATTAGAAACAGTATCTTATGAACAGGTAATGGAAAAGTATCGCACCAGATGAAAATCCGCTTTCTAAAACCTGCTCAACGTGAGCTTGACGATGCCGTTGCAGGGTACGATTCCCGCTCTATCGGGCCTGGAACTCAGTTTCTGGACGATCTGGATCGGACTGTCAGAAGGATAGTTGCTTATCCCCTTTCATCTCCGGAGATTGAACCTGGTCTCAGACGCTGCTTACTTTCAAGGTTCCCATATGGAATTATTTACGGTGTTGATAACGATACAATTGTTATTATTGCGATTGCACATTTGCATCGGGAACCACGATATTGGGCAGACAGACTAATGAATGAATAATTTCTCATATGAGCGTTTTGGATTGCGATCAGCTTGTAGAAACCTATGCACACTGGCTTAAAGAAAAAGTAAAAAAAGAACCAGAAAGGATTTTGAGGGCAATTAATCATCCCACAAAAAATAACGTTTCTGCTATGATTTTTTCCTGGGACGATGCCAGAAAAATACGATCAGAAAATTCGATTGCAATAGCTGTACTCAATGACCAGGACAAAGAAATTACTCCTGACGCTATACACGCCTTAAAGACCTATGAAATCGAACCGATTGTATGGAGTAAACGGGAAGGATATATTGAAAAGCTTGTTGCTTAGGGAATAAATACCAAAAACACCAAATAGGGTCAGCGGCACTTTTACAAAAACTTGTTTCAGACTTGGCGGCAATGGTGCAGGCTTACTGGCATATTGAAAAAGTCATTGTGAAAGGGGAGCAGCAAGGTAAGCAGAGAGCCGAATATGGCACGGCACTTATTGAAGAGCTTTCTAAAAGACTGACAATTGAATACGGTCAGGGGTTTAACAAAACTAATCTTTGGTATATGAGGCAATTTTACCTTTCCTTCCAGAATCTCCACGCACTGCGTGGAGAATTGACCTGGACACATTACAGACTTTTATTGAAGATAGAAAAACCGGAGACACGAGAGTTTTATATAAACGAGGCGATTAACAGCAACTGGAGCACAAGAGAGCTTGAGCGGCAGATAAACTCCCTGCTCTTCGAGCGCCTTGCATTGAGCAGGAACAAAAAAGGTGTGCTCGAACTTGCGAAAAAGGGACACGAGATAAACAGGACTTCCGACCTTGTAAAAGACCCATACGTGCTTGAATTCCTCGGCCTGGAAAAACGGGAGCAATATCCCGGAAAAGACCTTGAACAGGCACTTATTAACCACCTCCAGACATTTCTGCTTGAACTTGGCAAGGGTTTTTCGTTTGTGGCACGGCAACAGCGCATCACTCTTGACGGTGATCATTTCTATATTGATCTTGTCTTTTACAACAGACTGACCCGCAGTTTTGTTCTCATAGACCTCAAGGTTGGGAAGTTGACGCATCAAGACATCGGACAGATGCAGATGTACGTAAATTATTACAGAAGTGTGCAGATGCTTGAGGGCGAAAACGAGCCAATCGGGATACTTCTCTGTGCCCGAAAAAATGATGCCATAGTGAAATTCACGCTTCCTGAAGGGCAGAAACAGATATTTGTCTCTAAATACGTCCCCTACCTGCCCACCGAAGATGAGCTAAAGGCCGAGTTGCTCCGCGAGAAGGAGCTTGTTGAGATGGAATTCAAGCTGAAAAAGGATATTTCATAAAAAATAGAAGTCGTGCGTTTCCTGTGGCAAGAGGCGGAAAGGTGTATTGAAAGAATTATTGCAGAGGTGTTGGGAGAGGAAGATATCACATGAAACCTTTCTCAATCGAAGACATCATTGAACTCCTCCGGCAGCTTAATGAAAAACAGGCGGATGGGTTTGAAGGCAAGCAGACTGAACAGTGGCGCAAGGATTTAATCTCCGGCGAGAATTCCGCCGAGTCGTTACTCAAAAAAGATTAAAGCCGGAAAGATTGGGAGATTGGAATGAAAACCGTTATAAGCAAAGAGTATCTCAATTTCTTGAACGAGATTAAAACGCGTATCGCTACGGCGCGGATACAGACCGTTCGGTCGGTTAATAAAAAGCTGATAAAATTATACTGGGATATCGGCAAAGCAATTGTAGAGAGGCAGAAAAAATATACGTGGGGCGACAATATTGTTGAAGCTCTTGCCCGTGATTTGAGAGAGGCATTTCCGGAATCAGTTGGTTTTTCAGGAAGAAACCTCTGGAATATGCGCAGATTTTACGAGGAATATAAAGATAAGCCATTTCTGCAACAGCTTGTTGCAGAAATACCCTGGGGACATAATTTATTGATTATGGAGAAATTGACCGATGATAAAGAACGGGAATATTATATCAGATCGTCTCGTGATTTTGGTTGGTCAAGGAATGTGCTTCTCAACCAGATAAAAGCCGGTGCTTACCCACTTAGCCTGAAACATAAAATACATAATTTTCCAAAAACCCTGTCCGTGCATCTTGCCGAGCAGGCGGATGAAACCATAAAGAGCGCTTACTGCTTGGGTTTTCTTGGCATCACAAAGCCGGTTTTGGAACGAGAACTGGAAAAGAGGCTTGTGGAGAAAATAAAGCAATTCATATTAGAACTTGGGTTTGGATTTTCGTTTATCGGCAATCAGTACCGCCTGACATTGGGTAATAATGAATATTTTATCGATCTCTTGTTTTACAACCGAAAACTTAAATGTCTTGTGGCGCTTGAACTTAAAACCGGCAGGTTTGAACCCGAATACGCGGGGAAGATGGATTTTTATCTGCATCTTTTGGATGAACAGGTGAAGATGAAAGATGAGAATCCATCCGTAGGCATTATTTTATGCGCGGATAAAGATAACATAGTAGTTGAGTATGCGTTGCGCAGTGTCAAAAAACCAATAGGGGTGGCCGAATATTACCTCACAAAGAGACTGCCCAAGGCGTTCAAAGGAAAACTTCCTGATGTCCAGGACCTGAAACTGCCGATACAGCAGGAATTAAAGCAGGAATCATGAAAATTTACCCAACAAAACTCAGAAGACCCAAATTTTATAAGATGTTCCAATGTACAAGATATGTCTGTATAAAAAGAGGGTTATTCGTATGAGTGTCTTGGATTACTATCAACTTGCCGAAGCCTATGCGCACTGGCTTAAGGAAAAAGTAAAAAAAGAACCGGAAAGGATTTTAAGGGCAATTAATCATCCCACAAAAATGATGTTTCTGCTATGATTTTTTCCTGGGATGATACCAGAAAGATAAGGTCAGAAAATTTGACTGCTCTAGCTGTGCTCAATGATCAGGACAAAGAAATCATGCCTGACACCGTACATGCATTAAAGGCTTATGAAATCGAACCTACTTGACAAAGAGATAGAGGCATTTGAAGGCGCGTGGCCTTTACGGCAAGTGGCAGAAAGGCACATCTGGCGGATTATTCCAGAGATGTGGGTGTGGATGTTAAAGATGATTAGTTGGACAATATAAAATTAAAAAAATTACGGAGGCAAACAATGAAAGCGTATGAATACTATGCAGACGTTTTGCCAGATGGGCACTTATCTATCCTTGAAAATCTAAAGGAAAAGCTGAAACCAGACTCGAAAGTAAGAGTAATGCTTTTACTTGATGAGGAGGAAGCAGTGTGGAATAACTTTGCAATGACACAATTCCTAAAAGGTTATTCAGAAAAAGATTTCATCTATGACAAACTATAATTTTGGAGATATTATCCTTATTGGATTTCCTCATACTGATTTGCTGGATGTCTCAAAAAGGCCTGCAATAGTTCTTTATGATTCTGGCGATCAAGATGTACTTGTTGCAAGGATAACTACGCAGGAATACACCACAGAAACTGATTACAAAATCCTTCAATGGAAAAAAATGCGGTCTTCTTGGAGAATCGTATATCAGACTTGCTAAACTGGCAACTATAGAAAAAAGATACGTTATTAAACAATTGGGTACACTAGAGCCCATAGAAATAGTGAATCTAAAGACGACTTTGAGAAAAATGTTTTTGTAACAATCTCATTTCCAAAAAATAGTACGACAATACTGAAAATACAGTAAAATGTTCTTGCGGGATATTGAGGCATAACTGGATTGTATAGAATTGTTCATTTTATTTACGCGGGTTTTTGGCATTAAGAGGTACGATAATTTAATCGAGTTTCTGTTTATTGAACTATTTTAAGTTTGGCAGTTTTTAATTAACAAATTCTCTCTAAAAAATTTAGTTTTCTACTGTTTAAGACATAACGAATGAGGTATGATAGGTTTTTTAGATGCGGATTGATGTGGTATTACAAAAAACCTGCAATTCTATAAATATTTTGACGTTTACTCTCCTAGTGAAGATAAGCATGTGCTGGAATGATTATAAACAAACTCTATCACATTATTAAACTTCTTTTGAGTGACGTAGCTCTTTTTGCTAAAATAATATATGCTAATTATCGAGGCCTATATACAAATAGATTTTAAACTCATTTCATGGACGATATCTAAAAAAGATTGGTACGGAGTGAAATGGAGTTTTCTTTGCCAGGGTGGGAAAATAAGATATAACCCTAAATATTTAAAAAGTGTGCTTTCTTTCTAAGGAGTTTTTATGTTCAAGGATTTCAAAAAAATACCGTTTAAAATGCCAAAAAAGTTTTCTATTTGGCATATTATTATCGCCTTTGGATTCTTTATCCTGCTGCAGATGTATTTGATGAATCCCGGAGTGAGGGACATCACGTACAGCGATTTTAAAAAGCTGGTCAAAGAGGGAAATGTCCTGGAATGCCATATTACCCATACAATGATTCGTGGCAAACTGCGTGAGATAGAACGTGGAACCACAAAAAATGTTATCTTTATTACGGCCCGCGTGGAAGATCCTGACCTGGTAAAAGACCTGGAATCCATGGGAGTCAGGTATGCAGGACATTATGAGAGCCCATGGTTTAAGACGTTCTTTTTCTCCTGGGTAATGCCATTATTAATTTTGTTTGTGATCTGGCGTTTTGTATTCAAACGATTCGGTCCCGCCAGCAGTATCATGACCTTTGGGAAAAGCAGGGGGCGTCTTTACGCACAAGAAGACCTGAATGTTACCTTTGACGACGTGGCGGGGATCGATGAGGCCAAGGAGGAACTACAAGAGATTATTGAATTTTTGAAGACACCTGAAAAATTTCGTGCCCTGGGTGGGAAAATACCAAAGGGCGTTTTGCTCGTGGGTGCCCCTGGAACAGGGAAAACCCTCCTGGCAAAGGCGGTGGCAGGTGAGGCCGGGGTCCCATTTTTTAATATGAGCGGTTCGGAGTTTGTCGAGATGTTTGTCGGCGTCGGTGCTGCGCGGGTGAGGGATTTGTTTAATCAGGCGGACCAGAAAGCGCCGTGTATTATCTTTATCGACGAACTTGATGCCCTTGGCAAGGCCCGCGGTACAAATCCTATGGGAGGACACGATGAGCGTGAACAGACATTAAACCAGTTACTGGTAGAGATGGATGGATTTGACTCCAATAAGGGAGTAATTATTATGGGCTCAACCAATCGCCCCGAGATGTTAGATACTGCCCTTTTAAGGCCAGGCAGGTTCGATCGTCAGGTAGTCGTTGACCGGCCAGATCTCCACGGCCGCGAAGCAATACTGAAAGTGCATGCAAAAGAGGTAAAATTGGAAAAGGAGATTAATTTGCATTCAATTGCCGCCATGACACCAGGGTTTGTCGGAGCAGACCTTGCCAATCTTGTGAACGAAGCAGCCTTACTTGCAGCACGAAGAAATAAAAAGGCAGTGGGTATGCCAGAATTTGAAGAGGCAATTGACCGCCTTATGGCAGGTCTCGAGAAGAAGAAGCGCCTGATGAATAAGAAAGAAAAGGAGATCGTTGCCCATCATGAATCAGGCCATGCGCTGGTTGCGTGCTCGGTGCCGCATGCAGACCCCGTTCGCAAGATTTCAATGATCCCCCGTGGTATCGGGGCGCTGGGATATACATTACAAAAACCAACCGAAGACCGATATCTCATGACCAGAGCAGAACTCCTCGATCGGGTTGCCATCTTACTGGGAGGACGGGTTGCAGAGGAAATTATTTTTAACGAAATATCAACAGGTGCTCAGAACGATTTAGAAAAGGCTACGGAAATTGCTAAGTTGATGGTAAAAGAATACGGTATGAGCGATAAGATGGGTTTGGTGACCTTCGAGCAAGGTGACAGGCCACTCTTTTTGAGCGGAGGGTTTGCTGCCAGTAAGGAATATAGCGAAGAGACGGCACGGGAGATAGATCTGGAAATTAAGAAGATAATGGATGAATCGTTCCATCGTGTAAAAGCATTATTAACCGAGAAAAAGGAAATTTTACAGGGTATGGCAAAGACACTTATGGAACAGGAGGTGATTGAGGGAGAAGAGCTTAAAAAACTCCTGGAGGAACTTCACAAAGCTAATGGGAAAAATGTGCCTGTGTAGCAGGCATCTTGAATCTTTTTTGAGATGGTAACTGGATTTTATGGTATTCTTGGGGAAATAAAGAATGGCGTTGAAGACATTTATCAGCAAATATAAGTATTGTGCTATTGGGATTTTGATTGCCATGAATTGCTCCATGGTAACTATTTTTAAGCTGAACGGGCTCGCTTTTGGCCTGGTAGTTCTGGCTTTTTGCTGTACCTTGCAGTTTCTGATTAATGACGAAGAACATGATAAATCAATTGAGAAGGAATCGAATTCCATTTCCGGGAGATTATTTCACAGGGTCATGAATATTGTTCCGGAGATTGTTTACGTCTCCATGTTTGACGGCTCTGTAAAATATATCAGTGATGGAATAGAAAAGCTGATAGGATACAAACCGGATGAAATTTACAAAACACGAAATTTGTTACTCGATCTGGTGCATCCCGATGATAGAGAAAAAGTGTCGAAACAGATACAAAACCTGCAAAATGGAAGTGAAGCAACGATAGAATATCGGTTATTAAAAAAAGACAGGACATATGCCTGGGTTTCCGATCATCTGAATACCATCAAAAATGAATGGGGCATTGTAACCCACTATAACGGCATTTTAATTAATTTTGATGAGAAGAAAAGAACCGACAAGAACCTGCAAAGCCTGAATGCCAGGATACATCAATTAAATGACATTGTCAATCATCATGCGGTGCGGGATAGCTTAACGAATATTTACAACAAGCGATATTCACTCGTAATCCTGCAGAATGAGTTTAACCGGGCACGGACACAAAATAAGGCATTATCCTGTCTGCTGATGGATATTGACCATCTTGAGCCGATCAATAACCGGTATGGATATTTTATCGGAGACCGCATTCTTACAGAAGTCTCAAGATGTCTCCAAAAACATATTAAATCATCTGATGTAGTCTCCCGGTTTGGAGACGACGAATTCTTGATTATATTACCGGAGATCGATAACGGAGAACTGGACAGGTTATCAGGTCTGTTGGTAAATGCAATGGAAAATTGTTTCGTAAAAGACGAGGAAAAAAATCTGAACATTGATTTTAAAGTAACGGTAGGAGCAAGTTCCATCACTCCGCAGACAAAAAACATCACCGATTTAATTGAACAGGCAAACAATGCCCTCTATGCCGCCAAAGTAGTGAAGAAGGCACATTCGAAAGGGTGACCGGCCGCCGAATTGAAATGATGAAAAAAACCAACTTTTCTTTTCACAAACGGGGAGATGGAACTCTGCCAGAAATCATTACCATTATCCCGCTGAAGGACGACGTGGTTTTCCCGCACTTGATTCTTCCATTAGACTTGACCGGAGAAGGATTGGTAAAGGCAATAAACGATGCCGTTTCCAAGAATGAATTTATCGGTATTGTAGCGCTAAAGTATAGTATTGATGCGCCAACACCCAGTGATTTTTACGAGGTTGGAACTGCCGCAAAGATCATTCAGGTGCTGGAATCTACTACAGACACCGTAAAAACACTCATAGAAGGAGTGATGCGGATCAAGGTCACAGATTATGTGCAAACAGAACCCTATTACAGGGCACGGGCGGAAGAAGTCCGAGAATTTACAGAAAAGTCTGAAACTATCGACGTACTTGTGCAGAGCGTTACAACGCTCTTTAAACTGAGCGCCATGCTGGGAAAGAGATTACCCAAAGAAATTATTTCTATGATCGATAGCATTAATAGTCCGGCAATACTGGCGGATCTGGTAGCCATTTATCTGGAATTACCTGTAAATGAAAAGCAGAAATTATTGGAGATGGTTGACCCCCAGAAACGACTGAGGGTCGTATTCCACTACCTGAATCAGGAAGTCCAGTTGAAAGAAGTCCGGGGAAAGATTGACGAAGAAGTCGCCAAAGAAATGTCAAAGACTCAACGTGAATATTTTTTACGGGAACAGCTAAGGGCTATCCAGAAGGAATTGGGGCAGGAAGACCCCCATGTGGAAGAACTTAATAAACTGGAAGAAAGAATTAAAGAGGCAAAGATGCCCAAGGAGGTAGAAGATGTGGCTATCAAAGAATTAGATAGACTCAGGGACATTAACCCCGCATCGGCGGAGTACCCTGTTTCCCGGACATATCTGGATTATCTCATCAATATTCCCTGGAACAAAAAGACGATCGACAACCTGGAGATCAGTCAGGCAGAGCGGATTCTGAATGAAGACCATTATGGCCTGGAGAAGGTTAAGGCACGGATCCTTGAATTCCTGGCGGTACATAAACTAAAAGAAAGGATGAAAGGCCCCATCCTCTGTTTTTGCGGCCCTCCGGGAACGGGTAAAACATCGTTAGGTAAATCGATTGCACGTGCCCTGGGCAGAAAGTTTATCCGCATCTCTTTGGGGGGTATTCGCGATGAAGCAGAGATCCGGGGGCACCGGCGTACTTACGTAGGCGCATTGCCCGGGCGTATTATGCAGGAAATCTGTCGTGCAGGATCCAGTAACCCCGTATTTATGCTGGACGAGATTGATAAAATCGGTGCGGACTTTCGGGGAGACCCAGCCTCTGCCCTGCTGGAAGTCCTGGACCCCGAACAAAATATTAGTTTTGTGGACCATTATCTCGATGTTTCTTTTGACCTTTCTCATGTGTTATTTATCACGACAGCTAATATTCTTGATACCGTTCATACCGCGCTGAGGGATCGGATGGAGGTCATATATCTCCCCGGATACAGTGAAGAAGAGAAATTAAAAATAGCGCACCAATTCCTGATCCCCAAGCAAATTAAAGAAAATGGATTAGAAAATCATCCTATCGTATTCCAGGATCAATCTATTTATAAGATCATTCGGGAATATACCAGAGAGGCAGGACTGAGAAACCTCGAACGTGAGATTGCGTCGATCTGCAGAAAGGTTGCAAAAGAGATAGTCGCCGGTGAACAGATCACAAAAGAAATAATGCCGGAGATAGTAGAAAAATTTCTTGGTCCAAGAAAATACTTCTATCAGGTTGCCGATGAAGAAGACAGGGTCGGAGTAGTTACCGGTCTTGCCTGGACAGAGACAGGCGGAGACATCATCTTTGTAGAAGCATCCCGGATGAAGGGAGAAAAAGAGCTAACTCTCACAGGACAACTGGGCGATGTCATGCAAGAATCGGCCATTGCCGCACTCAGCTATGTCCGCAGCAATGCAAAACGACTGGGCATTGATGAGAATTTCTATGACACCTCCGAAATCCACATCCATGTCCCTTCCGGTGCCATACCGAAAGACGGCCCTTCCGCAGGTATTACGATGTGCATGGCTCTGCTTTCACTATTGACAGGCAGATATGCAAGGAGAGAGGTGGCACTTACCGGGGAGGTCACATTGACGGGAAATGTGTTACCGATCGGAGGGGTGAAGGAAAAGGTGCTTGCGGCCATAAGGGCCGGGGTAAAGACGATTGTACTACCATTAAAAAATAAAGACGATTACGAAGAAATTGATAAGGAAATCCGTGGCAAGATACGGTGCGTTTATATCCAAAAAATCGATGATGCCATAGAGACGGTACTCATTCAAAAGCAATAGAGAGAAGGAGGGGAGAATCAGTGATTAACATAAAAAACATACTCTGCCCGATTGACTACTCGATTTATTCAGAGATGGCTTTAAAATATGCAATCGAATTTGCTGATAAATACCAGGCAAAGCTCTATCTGATGCATGTATTGGACATTCGTGTTTACGACATTAATGATCCGGATCTCTATAACGTTACTCTAGCAGACACAGAAACGGTTAATAAGTTGAGAGAGAGGTTGCTCAAGTGTGTAAATGAAGATACGAAGGGCAGGATATCGGTTGAGGCCATTATCATACAGGGAGTTCCTTTTTCCGAGATCATCAAGGCATCAAAAGAATATAAGATCGATTTGATTGTGCTTGGTACGCACGGCAGGACGGGTCTGTCTCATGCAATTATGGGCAGTGTGGCCGAAAAAGTAGTTCGCAAGGCCCCCTGTCCGGTGCTTACTATCAGACATCCTGAGCATGATTTTATCATGCCGTAGTGTGTACGTTTTTTAAAAGAAAGGGAGAAATGAGCCAGGGAATATCCAGTTGTTGTACATAAAAGCGAATATGGTTATGATGTCTATCTGGATTTAAAATAATTAACAAAGAATTTTCATTTTATTTATGCGGGTTTTGGATATATGTTAACTGTATGTACTTACTTAAGTAATCGATGGAAGACCTCCCCTTCATCGTTCGACTGAACTCACGACGAAGTCCCTTCCTTGCGAAGGAGGGGAAAGAGGGGAGGCTATAATTTGAACACTTTATGACTAAATACATACTTATAGACCACACGGCAGATATCGGGATTGATGTATTCGGGGCTACATTGCAAGAATTATTTGCAAATGCCGCCTATGCATTATTTGATATCATTACGGACTTATCGAAAGTGGAAGGTAAGGTCGAATATAAAATAAGTATTGTCGGGATAGATAAAGAACAACTCCTCGTCAATTGGTTAAGTGAATTATTGTACCTGCATGACGTAAAAAATCTCATATTCAAGGATTTTTGTGTTGTAGACATTCAGGATACTCAATTAAACGCGTCGATATGGGGTGAGATATTTACTGAGGATAAACATGTGATTAAAACGGAGATCAAGGCTGTTACCCATCATTGCTTATCGATCGTCCAGGAAGACCATCAATGGAAGGCGCGGGTTATATTTGATATATAAAAGTAAGCAGTAGGGGTAGAACGTCCGTTCGCTCCTCTATCGTTTATCCATTTAGCTGGATGCTGATCGCCGACGGCTGAACGCTTGTGTTTATGAAAAGGAGTTTTGTTTTATGACAAATGACAAGTATAAAATTCAGAAGATAGATGACTATCGTTGGCGAATTCCAAGGGAAGGCAAGATGCGGGTAGATGGCATTGTGTACGCCGATGCGCACATGCTGGAAGATATTCAAAAAGACGAAAGTTTACAACAGGTTATTAATGTCTCTTTTCTTCCCGGGATTATAAAACATTCGCTTGCAATGCCAGATATCCACTGGGGGTATGGTTTCCCTATCGGTGGCGTAGCGGCATTTGACATGGACGAGGGTGTGGTTTCCCCCGGCGGTGTGGGGTATGATATCAACTGCGGGGTAAGATTACTGAGAACAGGACTTTACCGTGTGGAGCTTACCAACAAGCTGGGATCTGTAGTGGATACCCTGTTTGCCAATATCCCATCCGGCGTTGGGTCCCATCGCAAAGATTTAAAACTTTCTCAACAAGAAGTAAAAAACGTGCTCAAAAACGGAGCACTCTGGGCGGTCTCGCAGGGTTACGGCACAAAAGAAGATTTAGAACATATCGAAGAAAAGGGTTGTATCCCGGGAGCTAACCCCGAACTGGTTTCAGGTCGTGCTATAGAACGTGGCCTGGCACAATTAGGCACCCTTGGTTCCGGAAACCATTTTGTAGAAGTTGGCTATGTCTCAGAGGTGTATAATAAGGAGATTGCCCGTGTATTGGGACTCGAAAAGGATGGCATTACCATCGTGGTGCACACGGGCTCACGAGGATTGGGTTATCAGGTATGCGACGACTTCCTCAGGGTCATGATAAATGCATCTCGAAAATATAACATAGAACTACCTGATCGGCAACTCTGCTGTGCCCCGATTAACTCTCCGGAAGGGCGGGAATACCTTGCCGCAATGGCCTGCGCTGCCAATTATGCATTTGCCAACCGGCAGATGATTACACACTGGGTTCGGGAATCCTTTGAAAGGGCATTGCACATAGGACCAAAGGAGTCCAAAATATCCCCGGTCTATGATGTGTGTCACAATATCGCCAAATTTGAAGATCATATCGTTGAAGGTGAGAAGAAGCGGTTATGTGTCCATCGGAAAGGGGCAACGCGCGCATTTCCACCCAATCACCCCGATATCCCCGATGCATATAAATCAGTAGGTCAACCCGTTTTGATACCGGGAGATATGGGGCGTTGTTCCTACGTGCTTGTAGGCACAGAGAAGGCATATGCTGATACCTTTGGCAGTACCTGTCATGGTGCTGGGAGGGTGATGAGTAGGGGTCAGGCGACGAGAACGGCCAAAGGCCGAAGTATTGCCCAGGAGCTGAAAGAAAAAGGGATCCTTGTTCGTGCCGACAGCCGTGCCACGCTGGACGAAGAGATCCCGGAGGCGTACAAGGATGTAACCGAAGTTGTGGATGTCGTCGAACATGCCGGCATCAGCAAAAAAATTGCTCAGCTAAAGCCGATGTGTGTTATTAAGGGGTAGCTTAATCATATAGGAATTTTTATTTATGCAGGTTTTCAGAACATTTTATGGCGCACGTAATTACTCAATACTTGTTGGAAGACCTCCCCTTTATCCCCTCCTTGCGAATGAGGGGAATTGGGGTGGTTGTAAATTGATTACCGAATTCCGCCTGATAGCTGGTTCAAAAGATTTATTTAACTCAATCCACATAAGTAACAGAACCAGTGAGAACAGCTATTACGCCTGTCAATACAAGAATATTTTGAAAGAGGAAAAGATTATGTATAAAACTATAGAGGCATATTACGAAAATGGTAAAATTATTTATAAAGAAGCCATGCCACCTCTTAAAAAGGCAAAGCTACTCATAACCATTGTAGAAGAGGAGCCACGCAAAATTCCAAAACTTTCTCGTTTCAAAGGCATATTTAAAAAAAGGTTAATGGGCTAGCATATCAAAAGAAAATCAGAAATTTGGAATTTACGCTACCCTAACCCGAACGCCTCGGAATGGAATATTAAGAATAGTAACAAACAGGAAAAACGCTAACAAAGCAAAACTCTTCCGACTCGTTCGGATTAGGCGCTTATAAAAAATATTTTTGCATTTTTGGCAAAAATTGTAGCACCGATCCCTTGTGGTCGGCATTTGGCGGGGGATAAACCACCCACGCTACGATTCCGATTTATTCGGGTTAGGCATATTTAACATTAAAGTACTTTAAAAAAGAAAGATTAACATAGCTGACATTAAAATAAACGAAATGAAGTGTTTCCTCCGTTATGAAGGAGAGTATAATTCCATAATCTAATACAGAAGGATACCCATACCAAAGCAATTAGTTTTAGAATTCCCCGCCGAATTTCCGGAAGAGGGTGCGTTGAACAAAAAAGGCCTTAAAAAAGGATAAAGAAGCCATAGTGACGGAACTTTTAAGAGAAGGTAAGATATCACAAGGAAAGACATCGGAGCTTTTGCAGATAGATACGATCTTTTTGGTTTGATGGCAAAATATGATATACCAATGGCAGATTTCTCTCCGGAGGAACTCAGGCACCAACTAGAATATGTCGAAAAGAAAGGAAAGAAATAGTGTGTCAGACGTGGATGTAGCCGATAGCTGCCCCATCATTAGTTTTGCCAGGGCGAATAAACTTCTTGTTATTCCAAGTATTTACAATAAACTAATAATCGGGAGGTATGTATGAAAGATTATAGAAGTCGCATAACGGTCAATCCTGAAGTGCATTTTTGGCAAATCATACGTGGTTGAACCTCACAGGTATCGTATCAGTCGTGTTAACAAATAATGTTTTGGAAAGGTGTATTTTGAATCCTTCACAAGATACCGATACGTATGCTGCAGACAGGTTTCAGATGGTACAATACCAGCTCGTAAACCGTGGTATTCAGGATGAGCGGGTGATAAAGGCAATGTCTGAAGTGCCCAGACATTTGTTTGTGCCCGAATTATATAGACACGCTTCGTATGAGGATTATCCTTTACCCATCGGAGAAGGACAGACCATCTCACAACCCTATATGGTAGCCATCATGACGCAATGTCTTGAATTAAAAGGGAAAGAGAAGGTACTAGAAATAGGAACTGGTTCAGGCTATCAGGCTGCAATACTGAGCAGATTGGCAAGCCACATTTACACAATTGAACGACATGCAGCACTAGCGTTAAGAGCAAAAACTATTCTAAAACAGGTAGGATATGATACTATAAAGGTAATTGTAGGAGATGGAAGTCTGGGGTTACCAGACAAGGCACCTTTCCATGGGATCATTGTCACGGCCTGTGCGCCTCATGTCCCAGAGTGTTTATTAGATCAGCTTGAAATTGGTGGGCGACTGATAATACCCATCGGGAATCCGTATAATCAGGTATTACACCAAGTCGTGAAAACGAAAAACGGAGTAGAAAGCCGGAATATTTTGGAGTGCGCCTTTGTACCTTTAATTGGTGAGGAAGGCTGGAAAGTGGAATAATCATACATAGCCCAGCACTGACGTAACCAATTGACCACTCCTCAATCCCCTCCTTCTCAAGGAGGGGACTTCGTCGTGAGCTCAATCGAACGATAAAAACTGTAATTGTAAAAACTCTTGAAACAGCCGTTTTTTAGAAAAGATCAAGGCAAAGAGTTTTTGTTTAAATTGGAAAATATAAATATCTGAAGGAAGACAACAGTGCCCAGAGATATTCCCGTTGGTAACGGTTCATTATTGGTTGCATTTGATGCTGACTACACCATTCGAGATCTCTATTACCCACGTGTGGGAAAGGAAAATCATGCACTGGGAAATCCAAGCAGATTCGGTGTATGGACACATGAAGGGTATTCGTGGGTCAATGCACGGGATTGGAAGCTTGCCTTAGGATATCAGAAAGAAACCCTCGTAACCAACGTCCGGGCGTTTCATGAAAATCTGGGCATCCAGCTTGCCTGCAACGATGTTGTAGATTTCGAGAAGAATATCTATATGCGCAAGGTAACGATTCTGAATCTAAAAAACAAAGAAAGAGACGTCCGGCTTTTTTTCCATCAAGACCTGAGTGTAATGGAGAATGAGGTTGGTGACACGGTATTTTATGATGCAAAGCTGAATTGTCTCATCCACTACAAAGGACCCCGGTATTTCTTAATAAACTGTTCTGCTGGAGATGTGTGGGGTGTAAGAGAATACGCAACAGGGATTAAAAGGCATCGGGGTGCCGAGGGGACATGGCGTGATGCCGAAGATGGCATTCTGGGTGGAAACCCCATAGCACAGGGGTCCGTAGACTCTACAATCGGTATTTCATTAAAAATTCCACCTCTTGGAGAGTCTGTTGTTTATTATTGGATTGCTGCAGGCAGGAATTACGGAGAGATTAATGATCTGAATGACATTATTTTAAGGGAAAAACCACAAAAGATATTGAACAGGACGGCAAGTTATTGGCACCATTGGGTAAACAAAGAAGAATTCAACTTTGGAAACCTTCCAACCGATGTGGTTGATCTTTTCAAGAGGAGCCTGCTGATCCTTATGACGCAGATCGATAGTGGCGGCGCCATTATCGCTGCAAACGATTCGGACATTCGGCAATATGCAAAGGATACCTATAGTTATATGTGGCCAAGAGATGGTGCGCTGGTATCCTATGCACTGATGAAGGCGGGTTATACTACCACATGCCGAAATTTTTTTAACTTTTGCGCAAATGTAATCACACCCTACAATTTCTGTGCAAGCGTTATGGTGGAAGATGGATTTTTATTGCATAAATACAATCCAGATGGTTCTTTTGGCAGCTCCTGGCACCCCTGGGTAAAGGGTGAAGAGATCCATGTACCGATCCAGGAAGATGAAACGGCCTTGATTCTCTGGACAATATGGCAATACTATGACCTGTACAGAAAGATTGAGGTGATACGTCCCCTCTATCATTCCTTTATCGAAAAGGCAGCAGATTTTCTTGTGAGTTATCGGGATGAACAGACGGGGCTGCCACTTCCCTCCTATGACCTGTGGGAAGAAAGGCGTGGTATACTATCCTTTACAACGGCCACCGTATATGGCGGACTAATGGCCGCTGCAAACCTTTCTGACATATTTTATCATACCGAAAAGGCACTATTATACAGACAGACTGCGACACAGATTAAAAAGGCAATCGATCAACATCTTTACAGCGAGAAACACAAGAGATTTTTGCGCATGATCTATCCGGGAAAAGACGGAGAATACGAAATCGATGCTACAATTGATGCCAGCTTATATGGGATGTTTGCCTTTAATGTGTATGACGCCAATGACATCAAGATACAAAATACGATGAAAGCAATCGAAGAGGCCTTATGGGTCAGGACCAAAATAGGTGGCATTGCTCGTTATGAATATGACCAATACCAGCGTGTCGGAAATGATGACACGATTCCGGGAAATCCGTGGATAATCTGTACCATGTGGTTGGCACAATACTATGTATCAACTGCCAAGTCTGTTGAAGATCTCGAACGTGTAGTGAATTATCTCAGATGGACCGTGTCCCGTGCATTGCCCTCCGGTGTGCTGGCAGAGCAGATAAATCCATTTACCGGAGAACCTGTTTCTGTTTCTCCCCTGACATGGAGCCATGCCACGGTAGTACAAACGGTAATGGACTATTTAGAGAAGATGCAGGAATTACATACCTGTGACCGATGCGGGCGGTCAATATTCCGTTACGACCGGGCAGGCCGGCAACAGGTAAAAAAACATTCTCCGACGTATTCAGGTGTAATTTCAGATCAGGAACATATTCAGTACCTTGATCAGGTAAATGTAAAGAAAGATAGTGAATATATTACGGTTGGTATAGACCAGAGGCGGTGTGTGGGTTGCGGAATCTGTGTTGAGAACTCGAATGGAGTTATCGATGTGGTCGAGGACAAGGCAAAGATTATTGCAGAAAAGGCGACAGGCTGGGATATTAAACCAGGATTTGAAAAGTGCTGCCCATTAGGGGCGATTACGGTGGAGAAGAAATAAAAGGGAGTGATAACATAACAATTGAGGATATTGAGGCAGTGAAGATAAAGGACAAGGAATCTGTTTCGTGTATATCGTTAACCGATACGCACCCCTGGGTTTGGTTTTTGACAGCAAGCCCGCACCTTTCTCAAAAAGCCAAATTTATATATTACCTAAATTCTGCAAATGATTTTCGCGTAGCAAAAATCGGCCTTCCATAATACCCTTACTACGCAAAAATCAATAATAAACTTCAATATTTGGCGGTTTGCGGAGTTACCCGGTGGCGTTATAGGC
>SOEU01000016.1 GCA_021646415.1 Candidatus Brocadia sp. | reverse complement strand
ACGGTTTGACGAGAAGATGCTGGAAATAGGGTATGGTTGAGATGGTGTGACACTCTCAAAGGAAACGGAGAGAAACCGGGAATACAAACCTCAGCCTGTAGCCACTACGCCAGTATTTTACTCTACAGCAATTGTTTCTTTAAATTTATTATCTTATCACCCAGGTTTTTATTCCGCATGAGTTCTGTATTGATCTGATTATAGATCATGGTAATCGCCGCTCCTGATATACCACCGAAAATTACACCAAGATCCTTACCTGATACCCCGCTCAGGTCGCGGGCAAGATACATTGCAATTGCGCGTACTTTATTATTCTTGCGCCCGCTGATTTTTACTTGCTCCTCGCTACACCTGAATTCATTCCACACGTAAAGGTCTTGCCATGAGTTCTTTCTCTCTTGTTAAAAATTTAAAGTGAAAGAAAATAGAGAAGTCATTATAATAATGACAGAAAAATTGTCAATATTTAATATTTAAGATGTGACCCCATTCCCACAAGAAAGGAAATATCAGATGGCATTAACCAGGAAAAAATCGAAAAAGGAGACAGTCACTTTTCCGCTGAGCGTTTTTGAAACTGCTGATACAAAAGAAGACCTTGAAGACTGGCTTCTATTACAAAATCCTGAATTTATAAAGAAAATGCGAAAGGCAAGACAAGAGGATATTCAAGGAAAAGGCAAGGAATGGCAAGCCCTCAAAGAAGAACTATGTATAAAATAACATTCTTACCTGATGCTGAGGATTCTTTTAAAAATCTCGATAAACCTGTCCAAATAAGAATTGCCCAAAAGATTGATTGGCTTGCTGAAAATGCCGACAAAGTAATTCATCATCCCCTTAAATCTCTACCCGATGATTTACGCGGACTTTGCAAAGTTAGGGTTGGAGATTATCGTATAATTTACTGGGTCTATAACGATGCAAAGCATATAAAGATTTACGAAATTGAACATAGGGGTAGAGGCTATCGTTCTATAAAAAGTTGAAGGGCGTTTGATGGATGTCTCGTCTTAATTGAAAGAGAGAAGGGGAAATCAAATCTTTATTGTTTACCAATCTGCTTCAACTCTTTTGATAATCTAAATGACTCATCCATTCTGAGAGATCTAATTGTCTTTAATTCTTTTGCCTCATTAAGTTTTGCCTTATATATATCCCATCTTATTTGCAGATTCATCCAAAAATCTTCTGAAACCCCAAAGAATTTTGCAAGCCGTAAAGCTGTACGGGTGTCACACCACGGCGTTTGTTGATAATTTCATTAATCCTCTGAGCGTCCAGGGTCAGACCTTCATATTTTAACTATTGATTGTTGAATAATAATAGAATAATGCTGACCATTTGCCCTCCTTCTTCCCTGCTAAAATAGATCATCCTGTTATCTGTCCTACCATTGACACATCTACAATCAGCACGTATACTACACGTATATAGAAAGGAGGATTTCAATGCAAAAAAAGTTGACAATAACCATAGATGAGGAAGTTTATGAAGGTCTTCATAAGACCATAGGCCCCCGCAAGATTAGCAAATTTGTTGAGGAATTAGTTCGTCCGCACGTAGTTCGTCCAAATCTGGAATTGGCATACTCCCAAATGTCAAAAGACAAAAAGAGAGAGGCAAAAGCCTTGGATTGGGCTGAAACAACTTTTAAGGACATAACCCATGAAAAGAGGTGAGGTCTGGTGGGTTAATTTTGATCCCTCTGTCGGTGGAGAGATTAGGAAAAAACGTCCTGCCGTGGTCGTTAGCAATAATGCATCAAATAGCGTTTGCCAAGGATGGAGACGGTTCCCTTGCGATTACTGTATTCCCCCGCTCAAACGCAAACCAATCACGCCTAGTATAATCAGTCCAATCGAAATTATCTTTAAGAAATTTAACGGCTCCCTAAACCACGTAATTCCCACTATTGTTATAAGGGTCGTTCCCAGCCCCGACCATACCGCATAGGCAACGCTTACATCAAGCTTTTTGAGGGCAAAGGAAAACGAAGTAAAACTAAATCCATAGAGGATAAAGAGCAATACCGATGGCAATAGTTTCGTGAAACCCTGGGATAATTTCATGCATGTGGTACCTGAGACTTCTAAAAGTATTGCTAAGATCAGATAAACCCAACTCATTGAATACCTCCTATCCGTTTTATCTAACAGTTCTGTAGGTTGGGTAGAGCGAGAGCGAAACCCAACACCAACAATGTCTAACAGTTTGAGAGTTTAAGAAAGCAAAGCCTTTGAATTTCAATGCCAGGCCTGAAAGGCCGTCAGTATAGAGCAGGGAGCAAAGCCCATACGTGTTAAGTTAAGAATCTATAATTACCACCCACCCCTTGTTCTGGTAAAGACGCCCCGCCGGGTCGTCTTTACTTGTCCCCCGCTGGCGGGGGTTAGGGGGTGGACAGTACTGCTTCACTTGTGTCTACCATCTGTTTTCTCCATTTATAGCATTACTCCATAAAAACATCTTTTTTTGTAAGTTTTTTCACAACCCTATTTACCCCCTTATCAGGAGGTACAGTTTGTTTATGAGAGAAAGATTGCTTCGCTTCGCTCGCAATGACAACGTGCACTATGTCATCAAAGGCATAGCCAGTGTCATTGCGAGGGTCTTTTCCGAAGCAATCTCCCCGCTTTCACAACGGAGGATTGGTTGCTGCTTCGCTGCGCTAGATATCACTGTTTATACTCTGCAACGCTTCATCTTATGGTTAGCGCTCAGGGACTACATGTCCATCGTATTGGCTTTCCAATTTCCACCTCCTGTTTCCACCCCCTGCCCCCGCCAGCGGGGGATGATTACTGCCAGTACCTACAGGATTTTAAACTGTTACAAATTATCAACTCGCCCGAAGGGCGTCCACAATATTCATGCGCGATGATCTGACGGCAGGCAGCACACCACCGAGAAAACCCATGATCAGAGAGAATGTCAGGGATTTATAGACGATACCGTAGTTAAGGGAGAAGGTGAAGGCGAGTTCGGAAAAGGTCTGAAAGTTCATGGTAGAAATGGTGAGGAGTTGCATAAATGAAGCGAAAAACAGCCCTACGCAGCCGCCCAAAAAACCGAGTATGAGTGATTCCATGAGAAAAGCACCTAAAATACTCCTTCTTTGAAAGCCTAGAGCACGGAGTGTGCCAATTTCACTGGTACGGTTAGCCACCGCAGAATACATAGTAATCATGGCGCCGATAATGGCGCCCAGAGAAAAGATTATAGTCAGCGATAACCCCAGGATGCGCAGGAATTTTGCCATCATTTTCGATTGGTCTTCATAGTACGCGATTTCCCGTTTGGCCTCCAGGGTCAGGCGAGGATCGCCTTCAATGCGTGCCTTAACCTTATTGAACTCTGAAGGATCGCGTAACTGAAAGATAACAGACGAATACACCGGGCGGCGGAATGCCTGCATAAGCTGGTCGGCATCACCCCATATTTCCGAACTGAAACCGGTGTTCCCCGCATCGAACATGCCTACAACAGTCCAGTCCCTCATCCCGAACCGGAGGGTTTCGCCCATGCCGCCTCCCTTAAACCTTTTCGCAATGCTTTGACCTGCGATTATTTCGGATGAACCCGGTCGGGGCATACGTCCCTCAATGAGTTTTACCTGAGGACGCAATATGAGAGAACTCCCTGAAATCCCTCTGATAACCACATTGGACGGTTTATTGCTTCCCCGCTTGGGAAGGTTGATAAGCACAACCAATTCCTTTGCCAACAGTTTCTGGCCATTTGTTCCCAGAGCCACTTCCGGTTGTGTTTCTATAATAGAAGCTTGTTGTCGATCAACAGCGCTCTGCACTTCAGAGGATGCTGCCTTGCGGATTACTACCACATTATCATAGGAACCGGTATTCACCAGGGTTTTCCGCAACCCCTCTGCCAGCATTAAAATCGAGGCAAATACGAATACCACCAGTGCCATGCCCGATGCCGTAAGTGTTGTAGTAAGCCTGCGGGTCAGGAGATTACGAAAGCTGTATAAAAAGGGTATTCTCACTTATCCAATCCTCCTGAGGCCATCAGCTATCCGGATCTTTGCCGCGCGCCAGGTCGGGATAATTGCCGCTACCAGACCAACTAAGACCGAGGCTGCAATATCGAGGCAGATGGTTTTTGTTGTTACGTTAAACACCGGGAAGTAAGTCCCCATAGTATTGCCAAAGACTTTTGCAGTTGGAAAGGTAAAAGTAATACCCATAGTACAACCAATCATGGCAATAAGCAGGGATTCCCCAAATACCAACACAGCAATATGCCAGCTGCCAAACCCCAGTGTTTTGAGTATTGCATATTCTCCGATTCGCTCGCGGGCAGTCATGGCCATGGTATTGGCCAATACCACCATGATTATGATAATTACTACAAAGGAAACCAACTGTATGGCAACAACAATCGCCTCACTCATGGAAACAAAACTCAACTGGAATGCCTTTTCGGTCTCGGTCAAGGTTTCTGCAAGAGAATTTTTAAAGGTTTTATCAAGAGCCACTGCCACCTCCTCAGCCAAGGTGGGGTTATTTATCCCAACCATATAAAAGCCGGTTTGGTCCGCCCGCAGGGGCATGGTCTTTTTCAGGGTTTCATTAAGATAATCCCAGTGGAAAAAAAATTGGGTTTCGTCGGTACTTTTGTCTCTGCCCTGATAGACCCCGCGCACAACAAACTCCCAGTTACCCGGGAAAATCGTCCCCTTAAGGGTAATCGTATCACCAATTTCCCAGCCGTATTTTGTTACCAGCTTTTGTCCGGCTATAGCAGCCTTCCGATCGCGCAGAAAAGCTGCCTTCTGGTCCGGGGGAAGCACATATTCAGGATACAATTCCAGATAGCTTTTTGGTTCTACTGCAAAGTTGGCAAAAAAGTTTTTTTCGTCAATATAGATACCGCCAAACCAGTTTCCGTAAGATACAAGTTTCACTCCGTCTATCTGCCGTATCTTATCCTTATAAGAAATAGGGAGTGGAAAGACAAGCGATATCGAATTTCTGGTCACAAGGCGGCTTGCAGAAGACGCCTCTACTCCTGCATACCACGCGCTCACCACAGTCCTCAGGAGACCAAAGGCAAGAATAACGATCGTAACACCAAGGATAGTCAACGAGGTGCGCAGTTTGTGACGGAAGGCGTTTTTAAGAATGAGCTTCAGTAGATACATTCAAAATACCCTTTTCCAGATGTTTTATGGTACGGGCTTTTTCTGCTGCATGCGGGTCATGAGTCACCATGATAATGGTTTTGCCAAATTCAACATTGAGGCGGTGCATCAATTCCAGTATCTCTTTTGCCGAGACACGGTCGAGGTCTCCGGTCGGCTCGTCTGCCACAATTATGGTCGGATCGGTAACAACAGCCCTGGCTATAGCCACTCGTTGCTGTTGTCCCCCGGAGAGTTGACCGGGGTAATGGTCCATCCGATCGGAAAGATTGACTATCCGAAGCGCCGTTTCGACATGTTCTCTCCGCTCTTTTCTGGAGAGCCAGGTTAGAAGCAGTGGTAATTCAACATTCTCAAAGGCGGTGAGTACCGGAATCAGGTTATAAAATTGGAAGATAAAGCCAACGTTGGCAGAACGCCATTGGGCAAGTTCTGTTTCCGACAGTGCCGCAATATCGACACCACCTACCGCGATGACGCCGCTGTCCGATTTGTCGATGCCAGCGATCAGATTTAATAAGGTGCTCTTGCCTGAACCCGAAGGACCCATCAATGCGAGAAATTCACCTTCTTCGATGTCAAAAGTAATGTTTTCCAGTACCGGTATAATCTGGTTCCCTCTGCGGTAGGACTTACTCAGATTTTTTATTTCAACAATAGGTGATTTACGTTCCATTATTTTTCTATGATCTTTACCTTTGAACCGTCTTTTAACTTATTCAAGGGGTTAACTACCACCTTATCGCCTTGTTTTATTCCATCAAGGACTTCTATCATATCACCAAGCCGGGATCCCAAAGTAATCGGGGTCTGCACCACGCGGTTGTCTTTTATGAGAAAAACAAAATTCCTGTCGTTGCGGGTTACGATAGCAGCAGTATTAATGGTAGTCAGTGGTTTTTGCTCTTCGTTTTCTATGGGCCGGGAGAGAAAGGCGACCTTTGCACTCATTTCGGGCAGTGTACGGCTGTCTTTATCAATGAATCGGACCTTGACCATGACCGTCGCCTTGCTCCGGTCGGCGGTTGGTACGATCATATGGACTTCTCCGCGAAAACGGGACTCTGGCAGTGCATCGAGCTGTATTTCACACGGCTGCCCAACCTTCACCAATTCCAGATTTGATTCAGAAACATCGGCCTCTACCTGAAGCGAACCCATATCGGCAATAGTAACAACGGCAGATTTTGAATCGGCAGCCGCTCCGATTGGGGTAACGATATCGCCGATATCAGCACTTTTCGTTAAAACCACCGCGTCGAAGGGAGCCCGAATCAGGGTATATTCCAGCGATACTTCAGCCACCTGAAGCGCTGCGGCACCGGCTTTAACCGCAGCTTTTGCACCGGCAACAGCGGCAACAGCCTTTTTGTAACGGGCCAGGGCGGCATCGTATTCAGCCTGTGTTGCGATCCCCGTTGCCAGTAACTTTTTTTCACGACGATAGGAAACTGTAGCATCCCGAAGTTCTGCCTTCGCCTGCAGGAGATCAAAGCGTGCAACATTCAGGTTGGCTTCAGCCTGATTTCGAAAGGCAACGGCATCTTCATTTTCAAGACGTGCGATGATCTCTCCCTTTTTTACCCTGCTTCCCTCCTCAACGTTCAATGATACAAGACGGCTGGTAATTTTGGACGCCACGGCAGCCTTGCGCTGAGCTACCACATAGCCACTGGCATTCAACAGGGTAAGAGTCTGAGACGGATACGTCCTGGTAACGCTGGCAATCTCAACAGGGACTGCCGGTGTCAGGATTCCAAACCAGTAAAGGAATCCCACCACTGCGATAATGAGTACTATAACCGCAATACGATAGTACGGTTTCCTGTGCCGTACCGGTCGAATACTCCTCGCCGACTTATCTATCTTTAATTTTAAAAGGTCTTCCTGTGACATTCACTCAATTATATATGAATTTTCATTTTATTTAAAAGGGTTTGTGTATGGTAGCAGGCAAGAAGTCTCCCTTAAAAAAGGGGGGAGTCAGGGGGGTTGTAAAATACTTTGATATTAAAGGATTCGATGAGAAAAAACACAACCCCCCAAATCCCCCTTTGCTAAGGGGGATTAACTTATTTAATGTCTTTTGTTACACCTTCCAGCTCTTCCAGCTTCCCTTCGACGATTTCTTCTTCCAGTTTGACTACTTCACGGAAGGCAATGCCTTCTCTCCAGAGAAAAAGAAAACCCATAATCGTGGAAGGAAGGATGCTGATGGCCCATAAAACAATGGCATAGCTTTGGGCCGCTGTGGTTTCTATTCCGAAAATATGTAAAGATTTTAGCACCGCGATATGGAAAACGCCAATGTAGCCGGGCGCCTGAGGCAGGGCAACCGCCAGTGCAAGACAAACAGCGACAAGACACGCCCCCACAAAAGGGAGATGCATGTGAAATGAAAATCCAAGAAGATATATTTCTGCCCCGCCGAGGAACCAGATAAAGAGTGAAAGTACCAAAATCCATACCGTTTGTTTTTTATCTTCAAGAATTTTTAGACCATAAACAAAGGATTCATATAGCCCCAAAACCTTATCCCTCAGTTTATGGGGCAGAAAGGAGCACAGTTTTGAAAGGATTCTTTTAAAGAAATCAGGTTTCATAACGACTAAAAAAAGGCTGGCAATGGTAAAGACCCCCACCGCTGCGAATACCTCGGTCCATTTTTTCAGTAAAGGGATAATCGATTCCTTGACTGTGCTCACCTGACTTGCAGAAACTTGCACTAGGGTGTTATGGTGAATGTCAGAGGGATGTGGTAACAAGGCAATGACGGCTACCGTGAATATAATGAGTCCGAGCATGTCAAAGATCCGTTCCACGATTACTGTAGCAAAGGAGGTTGAAAATTTTATATCCTCCTTTTTCGTCAATATAAACGGCCTTAACACTTCTCCCACACGGGCGGGAAGAATATTGTTTGCCATGAAGCCGATGCTGGTAACAGACAACAGATTTATTACAGAAATTGATTTAATATGTGACAGTAATCCACGCCACCGGATTGCCCTTACTACATAAACCAGCAGGGTTAAAATGAGTGTAGGGATGATAAGCCAATAATTTGCATCTCGTAAGGCGTTTTTCAGGAGCAACCAATCAATATTTCTTATAAACAACCATGTACAAACGATACTGACTATAATACTCAGAATAAACAGGATATTCTTCTTGCTAAGTTTCATTGTGACCTTTCATGTAATTTATGATAGAGGGATTTTTGTTTTGGACACGGATGAACACAGACTTCGCCGTGAGCCTTCGGCGTGAGCTCAGTCGAACAATGGGGGAGGTCAGGTGGGGGTGAGAGAAGAGTGAGCACCCTCCCCTAGCCCCTCCCATCAAAGGGAGGGGAATGTTTAGTTGCCAAAGGCCTGATTAAACGTTAAGGAATTTCAATGTTTTTGTTATGCTATGAATAAACACACCCCTTGCCCCTCTCAAGAGGGGACTTCTCAAATTCCCCTCTTGAGAGGGAACCCACCCCTTAGTCCCTTCCAGGGAGGGGACTAAGGGGTGGGTAAAAAAGTCGTTGGGTTTTTGTCTTTTAAAACCCAACCTAATTTAAAACACAGAATACTCAGGAAAAGTACGGTTTCAGGTATCTCCCCGTATAACTTGCTTCTTTTTGTGCTATCTGTTCCGGTGTGCCGCACCCTACGACATATCCTCCTTCATCGCCACCTTCAGGACCAAGGTCGATAATATAATCGGCAGATTTAATTACGTCAAGGTTATGTTCCACTACGATCAGGGAATGACCGGCCTGAATCAATTGCTGAAAACAGGTAAGCAATTTTTGAACATCGTCCATGTGTAAGCCAATGGTGGGTTCATCAAAGATAATGAGCATTGCATCAGGATTTTCCTGGGCCATATAGGTAGCAATCTTAAGTCGTTGTGCTTCGCCTCCGGACAGGGTGGTGGCTGGCTGGCCCAATCTCAAATAACCCAATCCTGTGTCCTGTAAAAATTTCAGCCCCCTGGTAATCCGGGGAGAATCATGGAAGAAGGTGATAGCTTCATCAACAGTCATTTCAAGTACCTCATGGATGTTCTTGTTCTTATATTTTACATCGAGTACCTTTTTGTTAAATCGCTTTCCATTGCACTTGTCGCACGTGACGTAGATATCTGCAAGGAATTGCATGTCAACCCTGAGAGAGCCGGCGCCTTCACACTGTTCACATCTTCCGCCAACTACATTGAATGAAAAAGACCCGATACTCAGATTGCGCATTTTTGCATCGCGTGTTAAAGAAAAAAGCCTTCGGATCTCATCAAATATTTTTACATACGTGACAGGATTGGAACGGGGAGTGCGCCCTATAGGAGATTGATCCACAAGAATAACATCATTAATAAACTGTATACCATGGATACTTTCATATTTTCCAACGAATCCTGTATATCCTTCCCGCTTTTTTTTGATCGCCCCATAAAGGGTATCTTGTACGAGCGTACTCTTCCCTGATCCCGACACCCCCGTTATACATACGAGCATATGAAGGGGAAAGGTAACATCTATGCCTTTCAGATTATTTTGTGAGGCGCCTTTCAATACGATAGCCCGGGTGGAGGGTTTTCTCCGTTTAGGGGGTATTTTAATTGCCTTATCACCTTTTAAATACTGTCCGGTGAGTGAACCATTACGGGCAGGTAAATCCGTAAACGAACCCTGATAAACAAGCATGCCACCATTTTCACCAGCGCCTGGCCCGAGGTCAACGATTTCATCGGCGGCCTTAATAACCTCTTCATCATGCTCTACTACAACAACAGTATTTCCGATATCCCGTAATCGCCCGAGTATCTGTATTAGCCGATCTGTATCCCTTGGGTGGAGTCCGATGCTGGGTTCATCCAGGATGTAAAGGGTATTTACCAGCGAAGAGCCAAGAGACGTTGTCAGATTGACCCTTTGGGCCTCTCCTCCTGAAAGCGTGCGGGTCATACGGTCCAGGGTAAGGTATCCCAAGCCTACCTTAATCATATAGTCTAAACGTTTTTTAATTTCCTGTAAGAGCAAATGGGCAATATTTTTTTCATACTCAGTAAGCTGGATCTCTTCAAAGAATCGGTATGCATCATCGATTGTCATAGTACAAACATCAGCTATATTCTTATGGTTTATCAAAACGTTCAGTGCCTGGCTTTTTAAACGCCTTCCGTTACAGGTAAGACACAAGGCGTATCCCCGATATTTACTCAAAAACACCCGAACGTGCATCTTATATTTCCGCTGTTCCAGCCACGCAAAGAAGTCGCGGATGCCGCAAAAATCTTCTGTGCCTTCCCAAATCAGTCTTGCTTGTTCTTTTGTCAGCTTACGGAATGGGACATCCAAGGGGATATCATAGCTGGAAGATGCCTTTTTCAGCGAATCAAACATCGTGCTATAGGTAGGGGTATTCCATGGGGCGATAGCACCTTCATTCAATGTCTTTTCCTTATCCGGTATGACGCTATCCATATCAATCTCAATGGTGTATCCAAATCCCTGGCATTTCGGACACGCGCCGATCGGGTTATTAAAAGAAAATAATACAGGGACAGGTTCCGGGTATTCAATAGCACAGTAACTGCAAAAGAATTGCTTGCTGTATCTCAGTTCAACCCATGGAGAATCCTGGATAGTCAAAGGATATCCTTGTATATGCATATCGGGATACGGAGAGGTATTTTGGATATTGTATATAATGCTTAAATGCCCGGCACCCAAACGATATGAAGTTTCCAGGGCATCCACAAGGCGTTCTTTTATCACGTCTTTGACGACCAGCCGATCAATAATTCCATAAACAGACTTCGCAGTACGGATATCCCAGTCTTTTATTTCGGTTGTTATATCGACAATGGCATTATCCGCCATTATCCTTACCAACCCGCGTTCTTTCAGGAGATTGATTTGTGATTGGCTCGATACTTTTTGGCTGACAGTGATAGGGAAGGTGACCAGAAACCGTGTGCCTTCCGGTAACGACAGGACAGTCTCGACAATGTGGGAAACGGTATTAATCTGCACATGCCGCTTACAGTTAGCACAATAGGTCTTGCCAATCCGTGCAAATAACAACCTGAGATAGTCATTAATTTCCGTAGCGGTCCCAACGGTTGAACGCCGGTTTTTTACCTGGTTTTTTTGCTGGATGGCTATGGCCGGGGGGATCCCTTCAATATGGTCGATATCGGGCTTATCCATCCTTTCCAGGAATTGGCGCGCATAGGCCGAAAAAGATTCCACATACCGCCTCTGCCCTTCTGCAAAAAGGGTATCGAATGCAAGACTGGATTTGCCCGATCCGCTGACCCCTGTGATCACCACCAATTTTTTGTGGGGGATTTCGATATCAATATTCTTTAAATTATTCACCCGTATGCCGCGGGCAATAATGGATTTCTTCATAACTTTATAGAATTTATTAACCACAGAGGTCACAGAGATTACACAGATAATTTTTGCTCTGCGTTCCCGGTGTGCTCTGTTACTAATGCTAGAATCATTGTTCTTGTCATTCTGAGGGAGTGAAGCGACCGAAGAATCTCAATTATTAAAATTCCAAGACATTAAATATAAGATTTTCACGCTCCATTCTCAAGACAATTCTAGGACTGCCGCTGAGACAAAAAGCATGAAAAATCGTTTGACAAGTACAATGGGTTTGCCAATAATGGTCATCAAAATAATATTTTTAACGGAAGGGGCATATGTAGATAGTCAAACAAAAGATAAGCGAGTTTCTCAAATGTTTGCTAGATGATTGTTCGTTAGAAGAAATTCAATATCATCTTACACCCTTCAAAAGATTAAACGTGAATTAAAAGATACAGAGGAAGGGCGAATTTATTCGCAGAAAGAAGTTGAAAAAATGATGACAAAATGGCCTGAAAAGTAATCTGGTTTCAAGAAGCCACTGCTGATCTCAAAGCACTTGCTGAATTTATTGAACGTGATTACACCTTTTACGCGTGAGGAGAATGATAATGACTAAAGAAATTATATTTTCAGTAATCGGTGGGATTATCGGATTTGCTTCATCATTCTTCATGTGGAAAATTCAAGTAAGATACGAACAAAAAAATATTGCCAAAGCATTTATTCTGGAAATATCTTCATTGGAAGAAAGTTTAAAGATATTTGTAGGAATGCTTAACAATCCTCCACCTGATCCGAAAATTAAATATATAAGTATAGATCAACCTTTTTATACAAATGGACCGTTTTTTAGCTTCAGGAAAGAAATATGTTTTTTTAACAGAGAGTTGCCAACTAGCCTTTTTACATTCTATACGGATCTTTTAAAGGCGGAAGAATTGCGTCAAATGGATAAATCTGGTAAATTTCCACCAGAAATTGTAAATGAAGGGATGAAAGACTATGTATTAAAAATATATGATTGTATACCGGAATTAAAAAAATTATTGGAAAAAGAGTGTTGAGCATTCCTAATAGCGCAGTTTGATTAACTGCGTGTTGCAGTTCACGGGGATTACCAAACGCTTCTCGTTTCCAAACTCACCGAACATTAGTCTACCGATGTGTACTTCAACAGTAGATTATTTGGATTTCAGTTTTCCGTTTGTGCCCAATTATGTTAATTCGTGGTCAAATAGCCTTGTAGGGTAGGCACTGCCTACCAACCTGTTTGCGTGCGGACACCTGCCTGTCCGTGGAACGTAGGCAAGCGCACAGGCAGAAAATTAAGCAAGGGTGAGATCGCCCCATCCTTGCATCAGGATTAATCATGATGGGCAATGCCCATCCTACAAAAACTTCTTTTAGCCCTGAATTACCCGCCATTTAAAGTGGATATTACAATAAATAATTATGAAGTACGGAGGGTTTATAAAAGCAAATACTAAAATCAGGAAAAAATTTAGTGGTAAAAATTCCAAAGAATTTGATTTCAAAGGATTATGTAAAGAAGTTTATTGAAAGAATAGAACTTGAAATGTTAATAGAAAAATGCCAGATGACTGACAAAGAAGCATGGAAACTATCAGAAGAAATCAAAGAAGAGTGGTGGAAGAAGAACAAGGATAAAGTACTTAAACGGATAAAAAAATAAATGAAAGTAGTCATCGACATAAACATCCTCTTTTCCGCGTTGTTGCAAGGCGGACAGAAATATCAGGATGTTTTGTTTTTTGAACGAAAAAGACACATTGTTCGTTGCGTTGACATTAGAATTGGATGGAGTCTTATGGACGGGTGATAAAGAACTAAAAAGAAGGTGCGAAAGAAAGGATTTAACAGATTTTTTGAAAAGAAGTTCGATTGACCGATGAAAGACAGTTTCACGGACACGATAAAGAGAGGTGAAATATTATGGAAAAGGAAATAAAAGTCTGGTACGACAAAGAAGGAGATTACCTTGAAGTCATATTTGAACAAAAAGCAGGGTACTTCAGGCAGACAGAAAACGATGCGGTGATGGAGAAGGTTGATGAGAAAGGAAACATTATCGGTTTTTCTATCCTAAAAGTGAGTGCATTTAAGCAGAAGCCACTTTCAATCAGCCTTAAAAAAGCAGAAAGAACCAATAGTTGAAAGGGGAAATCCTTATGAAAAATCCTGATAATAGCCTGCATTACATTTGTTCCTGTTTGTGTTAATTCCTGGCTGAATCGCTACATAGTCTTAATATACTCTTCCAATGCCTCTAGCCACGGTCTCATTTTATGCCCAGTAGCTGTGGAATATTTCGTACAGTTTAGTGAAGAATTTTGAGGGACATTTGCAGTTCTTTTGTAATCTGCAGTTTTCAGAGGAAGTACAGATACCTGATCACCGGTTAATGCAAAGATCTTCTTTGCCCACTCATAGCGTGAACATATTCCGTCGTTCGTTACGTGGTACAGGCCCCGGAGATCCAGTGATATGATTTTCCAAATTGCATACGATAAGTCTGCCGTATACGTGGGGCATCCGCACTGGTCGGTCACAACGGACACGGAGCGGTTTTTCCTTCCCAGATTTAGCATGGTGGTTACAAAATTTTTCTTATACGGACCATAAAGCCATGCCGTTCTGATAATAGCGTAGTTATCGTTTATTTCCTGAATGGCAAGTTCTCCTTCAAGTTTTGATTTGCCATAGACAGAGAGAGGATTAGGTTTGTCGGTTTCAATGTAAGATTCATTCTTGTCGCCGTCAAATACGTAATCGGTGCTGATATGAATAATCTTTGCCCCTGTTTCTTTTCCCGCCAATGCCACATTCTTTGCCCCGTTTACATTGACAGCAAAGGCCTCTGAAATTTGGATTTCACAAGCATCAACATCCGTAAACGCGGCACAGTTGACAATGACGTCTGGCATGATTCGAGCAACGAATGTGGAGGTATCCGGGCCATGCGTAATATCTATGTGCTCGTGATTTGCTGCGATAACTTCGATACAAGAAAATTTTGAGTCAGAAAAGCCGGGAAATCGATTTACAAGGTCTCTGCCGAGCATGCCCAGAGAGCCAATAACAAGAATTCTCATGGCTGAAGTGTATCAAAATGCAACTGGTAAACGCGTTTGTATTCTCCCTCACCTGACATAAGGGATTCGTGACTGCCCGTTTCCACAATATGCCCATTTTGCATCACGATAATTCTGTCACAATGTTGGATTGTGGAAAGGCGATGGGCGACGACGATGGTTGTTTTTCCGGCGATCAGGTTATTGAGAGCATCTTGTACCAATTTCTCAGATTCGTAATCCAGTGACGAAGTCGCTTCGTCTAAGAGTAAAATGGGCGCATTTTTCAGTATGGCACGGGCGATGGCGATCCGCTGACGCTGCCCTCCTGATAGTTTTACCCCTAATTCACCCACAGCGGTATCATAGCCCCTGGGAAGACTCATAATAAATTCATGAATATTGGCAGACTTTGCAGCTGCATAAATTTCCTCGATTGTAGCATCCCTTCTCCCATAGAGTATGTTTTCACGGAGACTGCGGTTAAAGAGGAAGGTTTGCTGGGAGACTATTGCAATGTGTGCGAGGAGCGATTCGTGCTTGATCTTTCGTATATCTATCCCGTCAATCTCAATGCAACCTTTGACAGGGTCATAGAAACGTGGTATCAGGTTTACAAGCGTTGATTTCCCGGCCCCGCTCTTACCTACAATAGCAAGTATTTCTCCTTTATGGATGGTAAGGTTAATATTCTTCAAGATAAACTCTTCACTGTTATCGTAGGAAAAACTTACCTCTTTAAAAGAGATGCACTCTTTTATGTTCTTCAGTGCCACGGCATCGGGATAATCTTTTATCGTGGGTTCTATCGTGAATAGTTCGAATACCCGATTGACACCAGCCAGAGACTCTTGCAAACTTGCATAACTTTTGGCCAGCCTCTTGATGCTCGTAATCACCATAAAGCCTATGGCGGTAATAAACCCGCCGAGTTCCCCTGGAGTTATTTTCTTTGACATAACTACATAGCCGCCCAAAATAATCAAGACGGCGAGGCCAAGGGTATAAACGAATTCGCTGGTACTCGTGTTGATTGCCTTTGCCCTGACCATCTTCAGCCTTTTCCTGAAGAAGCGTTCACTGATGTCGTGGATTTCACGGCTCTCTTCAGCCTCCATTTTAAACGCCTTCACAATTCGGATGCCTGCGAACATTTCCCGCAAGGCATCCGTAAGATCAGAGAGATGCCGCAAACTCCCCTTTCCATGCTTCTTGATCTTTTTACCCATTATAAGCACAGGAATAAATATCAGGGGAAAGGCAATCAGCGTCAACAAGGACAGCTTCCAGCTAAAATAAAATGCCAGAGTCAACCCGCAAATCAACTTTAAGGGTAGCAGCAGGATTTCATCAAAAAGGACCGTGAGTCCTGACTGTGTTACAGCAATGTCATTCGTTAATCTGGAAATAAGGTCTCCGCTCTTCCTGTTTTCAAAAAAACTCAGGGGTTGCGGGAGTAAATGGTCGCATACCTTATTCCGAATGTCCACAACAACGGCCCACATGACAAGATTTCTGAAGTATTGCTGGAAATAACAGGAGAGGAAAATAATGGGGGCAATAATTGCCATCACGATGCCGATGCTTGTAAATGAACTTGTAGCACGTTTCTGTAGTTTTTCTATAAATGCAAATTTTTGGAATATCTGTTTTTTAAACTGTTTAACGGGAGACTGGCTACTTTGTTTTTGTATATCCTGGTTTACATCGATTTTCGGTAACGCTTCCATCTTTTCCGCATTCCCTATCAGCAGTTTGTCTATGATAGGCTTGATCAGTGAAATCTGGACACCATTTGCCGATGTATAGATGATCATGCTGATAATGGCTAATGCCATATATTTCCAGTAAGGTTTTGCAAATGACAACAACTTTGCACATTCACTAAAAAGGGTACTTTTTTTCATGAGTTCCTTAATTACAATCCTTAACTGTAAATGAAATGCCTTGAAGAGTTATTTTGTATCAAGGTGGTGGAATAAACCAAGGGGCGTTATGCCAGTATATTTTCTGACATCTGTTGAAAAATATAGCGCATTATTGCAAAATGCTATCACATCGTTGCATGTTTTTCAATAAAAAGATTTTACATGAAATAATTAAATTTCCTTGAAAGACTTATAATTCCAAGTAAAATGGGAACGTATAATATGCCTGAACAACAAAGCGCAGCCCCAACCAAATCCCCCGTAAAAAGGGGCTGGGTGGGGGTTATAAAAAACTTGCCAAAAAAAGTTTTCACAGGGGAATACTATATCCTATAAATATTTGTATAGTATGATATATATTTGTGATAATTTAAGTTTTCTATCTTATAACATTGTACTTTTCTCATAAATAAAAACACCATGATCAAAAGGTGGGTATTTTCCCCTCCTAACAAGCCGCTGCAAACAGAGATCGCCAGCAGACTCAAAATATCGCAATTGCTGGCACAAGTTCTTATCAATCGCGGGATTGTTGATGTCGCGTCAGCCAGAAGCTTCCTTCAGCCACAGATTGGGGCATTGGGAGACCCCTCTCTTCTGCCGGATATTGAAAAGGCATCCGTTCGTATCAACGAGGCCGTACGGAAGGAAGAAAAAATCGTCATCTACGGAGATTATGATGTCGATGGTTTGTCGGCCACGGCGCTTATGTATCGGTGCCTGGAATTGGTGGGGGCACAGGTAAGTTACTATATTCCGGAAAGGTTGGAAGAGGGATATGGTTTAAATGCAGACGCAATAAAAAAACTGAGAGAAGGCGGAGCGAACGTCATTTTGACGGTAGACTGTGGCATCAATGCCTGCCGGGAGGCAGATATTGCACGCACGTATGGCATCGACCTGATTATTACCGACCATCATCGGCCCGGACAGGAGATACCCAGCGCCTTTGCGGTAATCAATCCAAAATTACATGCATCAAGTCATGTTTTCCGTGATCTCTCAGGTGTTGGTATCGCCTTCAAGCTGGCATGGGCTATTGGTCAGCATTTTTCGCCTCAGAAGAAGGTGTCTTCGGAGTTTAAGGACTTCCTGTTAAGCGCCGTGGGTTTGGTGGCATTGGGGACGATTGCGGATGTGGTGCCACTCCTGGGTGAAAACCGTATCGTTACAAAATATGGGCTGAGTGCATTGCAATATACTGAAATTCCGGGATTGCGGGCGCTCCTCGATATAGCAGATCTTTCCCATATAAATCTCGATGCCTTTCATGTGGGATATCGTCTGGGACCCCGGTTAAATGCCCCGGGGCGAATAGGTAATGCGGGCATTGTTGTTGAACTGTTAACCACAAGATGCAAGGAAAGGGCTGTGGAAATTGCTAATTTTCTGGAACAGGAGAATAAAAGAAGACAGGAAATCCAGGTTGATATCATGGTGTCAGCCAGGAAAAAGGTAATACATGAATTAAACCTGGATGAAACCACTGCTATTGTATTGGCGGACCAGGCATGGCACCCTGGAGTTATTGGAATTATTGCCTCGAAAATCGTAGAAGAATTTAACCGTCCTACTGTAATGATTGCTGTTGCTGATGATATAGGTCATGGCTCTGCACGTTCCATTCCTTCATTTCACATCCTTGAGGCTCTGGAAAGTTGTAAGAATACGTTGCTTTCTGTAGGTGGTCATGCACAAGCTGCAGGATTAAAAATACACCCGGATAATATTGACGAATTTCGTGAAATGCTTAATAGTGCTACATCACAAAGACTCTGCAAGGCAGACCTGGTGCCCGTCCTGAATATTGATGCGGAAGTCACACTCTCCATGTTGTCTAAGGCATTGGTAACGGAGCTTGCACGCCTCTCCCCTCATGGCGAGGGAAATCCTATACCTCTGTTTGCTGCCACGAATTTAAAGGTTGTCGGGCAGCCGCGTCGTATTGGCTCGAAAGGACAACACATGAGTTTCTATGTCAAACAGGGAGATATCTCCATCAGGGCTGTCGCCTTTGGCATGGGAGAACACATAGACAGGTTTAAACAAAATGGAAGAACGTGTTCTCTTGCCTTTGCGGTAAAAATAAATAATTGGATGGATAGTGAGCAACTGGAACTGGAGGTTAAAGACGTAAAATTTGATAATGAATAATGGACACGATCGATATCCGGAAGGAATGGGAGCAGACAGCAGAACTGATAAAGCAAGACGCAAAAGTATGTATCGTCCTTGGCAAGACCGATAGTGGCAAGAGTACCCTGTGTAAGTATCTGATCCATACATGGACGGCTTCCGGAAAACGCGTGGGATATGTCGATAGCGATTTAGGTCAATCCACCTTAGGTCCACCAACCACAGTAAGCTTAAAAGTTTTTAATACCACGCCAAGTCAGCACGAATTTGCGAATCCCCTCTATCTGCATTTTGTGGGCAACACCGCACCTGAAGGATTTTTATTGCAGACACTTCATGCGGTAAAAACGATGGTTGACAAATCCTGGCAACAAGGCTCACAAATCACTCTGGTAGATACGACAGGTTTTATCGACGGACCTGTCGCCCGCATCCTGAAATTGCATAAGATAGAAATACTTTCTCCACGATGGATCCTTGCGTTACAAGCAGAAGACGAGATTGATCACCTCTTAAAAGGATACGAAAAAATGGGCTGGCAGGTCATAAGGCTGGTATGTTCGAAACAAGTAGTGACGCGTTCACAGGCCGAAAGACAGAGATACAGGAGTGAAAAATATAAAACTTATTTCAAATCGGCAAGGATGGTAGATTGTTCAATTCACAAAGTAGTATTTCCCTCTTGCATTCTCGGTACCGGTCAAATGGTACATCCCCTAGAATTACCGAAGGAAACCTCTATCCATGGTATGGGCTATCTGTATGTTGAAAAATGCGGATCTGAACTCCTGGTTATGGCAGACCGTATGGATACATCGATCCCGTTCTATAAACTAAAAGGATATTTTAACGCAACCTCGATTGCATTCATTGAAAGACAAGCATTGAAAGACCTCCTTGTTGGCCTGAACGACAAAGATAATAATACCGTGGGACTAGGCATCATTACCGATTTAGACCCTTTTGCTGGCAAAATAACCCTCTAAACTCCAGTGAATGATATCCACAAGGTTGCAACGATACGTATGGGAGCATTGAAGGTTGATCGGTGTGGAAAGGAATATGGAAGGACACGGGTTATTCAGTATTTGTAGCATAGGCTGTCAATTCTCAACAACGTCTTTTCGGGAAAATTGCATATTGCTTATTAAATTGACCACTGAAGCATGCAAAATACTGTACCTTATACACAATACACAAGTTTTTCCCCAATAGATCGAAAGGGTTGTGGAAAGACTAAATTATTTATTTTATTTATACTTTGCTTTGTTACACAATATCTGATAATATCTTGTTAAGTTGTTCGGTTGTGATTTAAAGTCGCATTATATATTCGCGTTATATGAAGGCCACAAAGTTACAACTTTGTGGCCTTTTTTATTTTTGTAATTTTGTGCATGTGAGAGGGGGTGATTTAGGTATGGCAAATGGATCCGTAAAATGGTTCAACGACAAGAAGGGCTTCGGTTTTATTTCCCAAGATAACGGAGATGATGTTTTTGTACATCAGACTTCTATTCAGGGTGAGGGGTTTAGAACCCTTGCAGAAGGAGATAAGGTCGAGTTTGAGATTATCAAGGACCAGAAGGGCTACAAGGCCACAAACGTAGTCAAATTATAAGTTTATTGATCGCAGGTTCAATCTTGCAGATTGAACCAAAACATTAAAGCGCACTCTTATATTTTAAAGAATAAGTAATTACAATAGAATAAATATGTTGCATAAAAATATGGAGTAGTCACTTAACTTATCGTTATAATTACGACATGAAAGCTCCAATATAGGTAAAAGGATATTGGGGCTTTTTTGTTTGCTGTTTAAAAAGATTTTCCATCTACGACTTTCCTTCCGCTTAACTGTCTTTATCATCAAAGAATAGTCTGTCTCTCTGATTGCCTTTTGATGTGACATGATAAAAAGCACCTTCAAATTCCAATCGTAATGGCCTTGCCATTTTTGTCAATTCCTTGTGAAAAATTGGTCAGCACATTATCCGTCCTCTTCATAATGCCCCCATAATTTCACACCATCCTTTTTTATTTTCTCTCTTCTTGAGTGTTCTATGGGGTTGATAAGATAAAAAATACTTGCACTTTCCTTTGTTTTAGCTAAACTGGTTTTTTATGGAAAAAAGCAATTTCTTATCATCCGTGACCGCCGCCGTTTCCCATTTATGACCGCAGAACGAATCACAATCAATCGCCTGACGTGGATCCGATGGGGGCGTGCAATTAAGAACTTCGCCGCCTCGGAGGTTGGGGGGCGCGCGAAGTTGCTGGCGCTCGCGCTCGTTGCGCTGCTGGTCGCGATCAACGGGCTCAACATCGTCAACAGCTATGTCGGGCGTGATTTCATGTCCTCCATCGAGCAACAGAACATGCCGAGGTTCTTCTCGTACGGACTGATGTACATAGGCGTGTTCGCGGTCTCGACGGCCACGGCGGTGATCCATCGCTTCGTCGAGGAGCGATTGGGCTTGCTGTGGCGCGTGTGGGCGAGCCAAAGGCTCTGCCACCTCTATCTGAAGGACCGTAATTACTTCGTCCTGCGCGACCAGAAGACCATAGAAAACCCCGACCAGAGGATTGCCGACGACGTCCGCGTCTTCACGACGACCACGCTCTCGTTCGCGCTCATGCTGCTGAATGGCACGTTTACGGTCATAGCGTTCTCGGGGGTCCTCTGGTCGATTAGCCCGTGGTTGTTCGTGGTCGCGGGCGTCTATGCGGCGGCGGGGTCCAGCCTCACCATTATTATGGGGCGCCCGCTCGTGTGGCTGAGCTACCGTCAGTCCGACCGCGAGGCGACGTTTCGCGCCGAACTCGTCCACGTTCGCGAGAACGCCGAGACCGTCGCGATCTCCCGCCAAGAAGGCCGGCTGAAAAACCGGCTTGCACACCGCATCGATGAGTTGGCTAACAACGCGCGAAAGATGATCGCCGTGAACCGTAACCTCGGCTTCTTCACCACCGGGTACAACTATCTGATCCAGATCATTCCAGCGCTGATCGTCGCGCCGCTGTTCATTCGCGGACAGGCCGAGTTCGGCGTGGTGCCACAAGCGTCGATGGCATTCTCGCATTTGGTCGGCGCGTTCTCGTTGATCGTCACCCAGTTCCAGTCGATCTCGTCGTACGCGGCGACGATTGCACGACTGAGCGCGCTCGACGAGGCAGTCGAGGGCGTGACGGGCGCGCAAGCACCCAACATCCGGCTCGTAGAAGAAGGCACGGAGCGCGTGCGCTACGGCCATCTGACGCTCACTTCACCGCGACGCGGACGGATGCTCGTAAACCGGCTGAACCTCGACATCGCTAAGGGCGTGCGAGTGCTGGTGACGAGCGCAGAAGAGCTGGGCCGGGTCGCACTGTTTCGCGCAACCGCGGGCATCTGGGACCACGGCGAAGGGATAATCGTGCTGCCGGGCATCGGCCACATCCTGTTCGTGTCCGAGCACCCGTACCTGCCGCCAGGCACGCTGCGTCAGGCAGTGGTCCGCGCCGGACACGAGCAGTCATTGTCCAACGAGGCGATCTGCGAGGTGTTGCGCACGCTCGATGCCGAAGTTCTGATCGCGCGGGCTGGCGGTCTCGATGAAGAGAGGGACTGGGACTCCAATTTCTCGCTCCGCGAGCAACAGCTGCTTGCGATCGCGCGGGTGCTACTTGCTGCGCCGACGTTCGCATTTCTCGACCGCATCACCACCACCTTGACTCCCGAGGACGTCGAGCGGGTGCTGCGCGCATTGACGGACCGCTCGATCACCTACGTCATGTTTGGCGTCCCCAACGGGGCATCGGCGCAGTTCGATGCGGTTCTCAACATGCACGTAGATGGCACGTGGGAGTGGAAGGCGGTGCGTGGCCACACGCCGTGGAGCTGAGCTGCGCTATGTCCACCATTCGTCTAAAGAGCCTGTCAGGTCTTTGCTTCCGCATCCGTGCCAACGGATCGCTCGAGCGCGCGGATCATGGCGACATCATTCTCAATACCTACCTCGGCACTGAGATCGACGGCGGCCCGGCGAACATTTATCTCCGCCGTCTCGACGGCGCGCTGCGCTGCGTGCCATTGCTCGGACCATGCAGCCCCGGAACGATCCACGCAGACGCTGCCAGGCTCGTCGCACACGGAACATGGGAGGGCGTCAAGTATTGTGTGACCCTACGGTTGGCAACGGCGGAACCGGCTTGGTTTTGGCACGTTTCGCTGCGAAACGCCTGCGCTTCGCAGCTGCACATCGATCTGGTTTACACACAGGACCTCTCGCTCGCTCACTACGCTGCGGTTCGCAGCAACGAGTACTACGTCAGCCAGTACGTCGACTTCACGCCGCTCTACCATGCGAGTCGCGGTCACTTACTGGCGGTGCGACAGAATCTGCCGATGGGTGGACGCCATCCGTGGGTGATGCTCGGATCGCTTGGCCATGGAGTTGGCTTCGCGACCGACGCGCTTCAACTAGACGGCCTCGCCCTCGAGCGGCTCGAGAGCCGGCGGCGCCAGCACGAGCACGCGATGGCCATGATTCAGGACGAGGGCGTGTGGCTGGGCCCGGGGGCTGCCGTCGAGCGTGGGTTCTTCGGCTACTTTGCGCCGGATCACCAGGCCGCGAGCTCGCCGGCCGACCTCGCGCACGTCGATCGAGCGCTCGCGCTTCCCGAGGCAGCCGTGCCACCGAAGGATTCTGCCTTCCCATACGGTGACTCGCCCGCGCCAAGCTTGTTCGGACTTGTGCCGTCGCTCGTTGGCGAAGATATGACTGACGGGGAAATTACATCGTTATTCGGCTCCGACCGTCGGGAAGAAGAGAGACGCGATGGTCGGCTGCTGTCGTATTTCATTGGCTCAGACCGCCACGTGGTACTTGCGGCGAAAGAGCGCGCTGTGCTGCGGCCGCACGCGCACATCCTTCGCACCGGGGCAGCGTTGAAGCCAGACGAAGCGGCACTCTCCTCTACGGTATGGATGCGCGGCGTGTTCAACGCTATGCTCACCCAGGGTCACACCAACATCAACCGTTTCGTCGCGGCGACGCACGGCTACCGCGACTTGTCGGGTACGCCACGCGCCGACGGCCAACGGATATTCGTCGAACTCGACGACGGCTACCATTTGCTCGCTACGCCTTCTGCATTCGAGATGTTACCGAGCCGTTGCCGCTGGTTTTACAAGTATTCCGGTCGGCTGATCGAGATCTGCGTAGCGGCCTCGCTTTATTGTCACGAGATCTCGCTTGACATCGATGTGCGCCAGGGGCCACCATGTCGTTTTCTCATCTCCACTCGCATTGCTTTAAACGGCGATGACGGTGCGACCGGCACGCCTGTGCTCTTCGCCCGCGACCAGCGCGGCGTCGTCGTGCGACCGCAGCGTGACTCCGAGATTGGCTCGCGGTTTCCCGACGGTTTCTTCCGCATCGATGCCTCGCGCGGCACACACTTCGAGCGCGTCGGCGGCGATGAGTTGCTGTTCGTCGACGGCCGCTCGCGTGGCGAGCCATTCGTAACGATCGTGACAGCGCCTGCGACCGCTGTGGGGCTTCGCATCCTCGGATGCCTCATTGAGAGCGACACTGACAACACGTCGGCCCAGCCAGGTGAGGTGGAACAATCGCGTGAGGCCGCGTATTGGAGTAACCTCGCTGGACCGCTCGTTTTCGCTCCTCCGGCTCGCTCGATCCTCGCCGCCGATGTGCTGCGGCTGCGCGAGATCTTGCCGTGGTTCATGCAGAACGCTCTCATTCACTATCTGGCCCCGCATGGCATCGAGCAGTACGCCAATGGCGGCTGGGGCACGCGCGACATCTGTCAAGGGCCGGTCGAGCTGCTGCTCGCGCGCGGCGATTACGAGACGCTTCGAGATTTGCTGCTCCGCATCTTTCGCGCGCAGAACCCCGACGGCGACTGGCCGCAGTGGTTCATGTTCTTCGAGCGTGAGCGCGGCATCCGTGCGCCCGACTCACACGGCGACATCGTGTTTTGGCCACTGCTGGCTCTCGGCCAATACTTATCGGCGACCGAAGACCCCTCGATTCTCGATGAGCGTTTTCCGTTTTACGACGAGCGCGGTGTCGCACACGGCGAGATGGCGGTAATGTCGGTACATGTCGAGCGCGCTCTCGACGTCATCGCGAAGCGTGTGGTCGCCGGGACTCACCTTGCCGTCTATGGCAACGGCGATTGGAACGATACGCTGCAGCCAGTAGATCCGACGATGAAGGAGATGATGTGCAGCTCGTGGACAGTGACATTGCACTACCACACGCTTCGCACGCTTACGGATGGGCTGCGGCGGGTCGGCCGTGACACTGCTCGCCCGCTTGCATCTGACCTCGAGGCCCAGGCGGCAGAAGTGCTCGCAGACTATCAACGCTTTCTTATTGATGGCAGTGTGCTCGCTGGGTTTGCGGGCTTCGCAGCTTTTTTGAGCGAGGGTGGTGTGGTCGTCCGTCTCCTGCATCCGAGCGACACGATGACCGGCATCTCGTATAGACTGCTTCCAATGATCCACTCAATTCTTTACGAACTATTCACACCAGAGCAGGCGGAGGTGCACGTAGGCTACATTCGCGAGCACCTGCTCGCTCCCGACGGCGCGCGGCTGTTTGACCGGCCACCGCGCTACCAAGGCGGCCCGCAGCAGCACTTCCAACGCGCCGAGAGCAGCACATTCTTCGGACGCGAAATCGGCGTCATGTACATGCACGCGCACCTGCGTTACGCTGAGGCGATGGCGCACTACGGCGATGCCGACGCTTTCTTCCTTGCGCTGAGGCAGGCGAACCCGATCGCGCTGGCCTCGGTCGTGCCAGCCGCGGCGCCTCGCCAAGCGAACTGCTACCACTCGAGCTCGGACGCCGCCTTCTACGATCGCTACGAAGCGAGCGCGCGCTACAAAGAGGTCATGCGCGGTACTATCACAGTCGAGGGCGGCTGGCGCGTCTACTCGAGCGGGCCCGGCATTGTCTACCGCTTGATTCACGAGTGCTTCGTCGGCGTCCGGAGGAACGCGACTTCGGTGGTAATCGATCCGGTCGTTCCCACAGGGCTCGATGGCCTGCGCGCAGAGATTCGTCTTGCGGATGCGCCCGTGACGATGATCTACCGTACGGGCCGCAAGGGCTGCAGCCCGATCGCGCTCACGCTGAACGGCGAGGCGTTGCCGTTCAAGCGAGAGCCCAACCGCTATCGCACCGGTGGTGTGCGCGTAGATCTCGGTTTGCTGCGCCGGCGTCTCCGTCCTGACATGAACGTCCTCGAGGTCCGGCTAGAACCATGAAGACTGAGGTGCTTGACGACTTCACCGATCCGGTGGTATGGATGCCTGTCGCCTCTGGCCAGGCGACGCTCGCGCTTGCTGCTGACGCCGGCTCGCATGCCAATGCGGCTCTGAGACTAGACTTCGATTTCAAAGGCGGCGGCTTCGCCGTCGCCCGCCGCGAGCTCGTGAGGCGGCTACCGACCACGTTTACGCTGTCGCTTGGGATTCGCGGTGAAGCGCCGCCGAACAAGCTCGAGGTAAAGCTCGTCGACACGTCGGGCCACAACGTCTGGTGGTATCGGCGCGACGTTTTCGACTTCCCGAAGCAGTGGGGGCGCTTGACGATTCCGAGCCGTGAGCTAGAGTTCGCATGGGGTCCTGCCGGCGGAGGCACGATTAAGCATCTCGGCGCGATCGAGATCGCGATCGTCGCCGTCACCGGAGGAAGAGGGCACGTGTGGATCGAAGATCTAGCGCTGGAGGACCGCAGTCAGCATCCCGCGCCGAGCGTTACGCGGGGCCGCACGCATGGTTGCGAGTGGATGGAACTCGATCTTCATGAACCACGCGAGCACGGTGGGTTTACGATCGTGTGGGATGCGCTCACGGGCGCACGCGCGTTCGACCTGCGCGCGTCAGACGACGGCATTAGATGGACGATGATCTGGTCGGCTCCGCGTGCGGCAGGGGAGCGAAGCTACATCTACGCGCCCGGCAACGCTTCCGTGACGCGGCTGCGTGTGGAGATTCGCGAGCCGTCGAGCGGTCGTGAAAACGCAATCGAATCGATCGAGATCGAGCCATTCGACGTCTCACGCACAATCGACTCGTTCTTTCGAAGCGTCGCTGCGCGCGAGCCAAGGGGGCGGTTTCCTCGATGGCTTCATGGCGAACAGGCTTACTGGACGGCGGTAGCCTCGGTCAAAGGCGGCCCGCAGGCGTTGCTGAATGAGGACGGGCTGATTGAGATCGACAAAGGCTCATTCTCGCTCGAACCGTTGCTTGCGGTCAACGGCGAGCTCATCACATGGGCCAATGCCGACATCACGCAAGCGCTCGAGAGCGACCATCTGCCGATTCCGTCAACTGTCTGGCGGTGCGGCGACATCTTGCTGCAAACGACAGTATGGGTAGCGAGTATGGGCGATGCGCCCGTCGTGCTCGCACGCTATCGCATCGAAAAACACGGCACTGAGACTACGACAGTACGGCTATATGTCGCCGTCAGACCCGTACAGGTGGATCCGCCATGGCAGGCGTTTCGCGGTATGGGCGGCGTCTCACGGGTCGAGCGAATCAAGCTGTTCGACGGCGTGGTATGGGTGAACGACTCGAGAGCGATCGTGCCGCTCGGCGAGCCGGTACCATCGGGCTTCGGTGCCGCTCTGTTTGACGAAGGGCCGATCACTGCGTATGTGGCGCGGGGCGAGTTGCCGCCGGCAATCGAGGTCAATGATGCTTTCGGCTACTGTTCGGCCGCGCTCGCTTATGATCTCGCCATCGAGCCAGGGCGGTTAGCTGACGTGTGGATCGCGGTGCCGTTTGGCTCCGCCGACACGGTCCGGCAAGATGAGGTGATCGCACGGCTTCGCACCGCGACGAACGACACGTTCGAGCGTGAGGCGGTGCGTGCGGAGCGCCGGTGGGGGCGTGCGCTTTCGGGCTTCGATCTCGTTGTGCCGTCACGCGCACGCGACGTCGTGAACACTGTCAAAACGGCTGCCGCGCATATTCTCGTCAACCGCAACGGCCCCGCACTGCAACCAGGCCCGCGCCGTTACACTCGCTCGTGGATTCGCGACGGCGCTATGATGGCCGCCGCCGCGTTGCGCATGGGCTGGCACGATGAGGTGCGCGACTACATCCGCTGGTACGCTTCGCACCAGGCAGCGGACGGCAACGTGCCGTGCTGCGTCGACGAGACAGGCCCAGACTGGCTTGCCGAGCACGACAGCCATGGCCAGCTTCTGTTCACGATCATGGAGCACTACCGGTTCACGCGAGATTATGATCTGCTCGTTGAGACGTGGCCGTGCGTTTGGCGAGCGTCCGGCTACCTCGAGCGGCTGCGTGCCGCGCGCTTGACGCCCGAGTACGAGCGCGGAGCGAAACGAGCGTGTCATGGGCTGTTGCCCGAGTCGGTGAGTCACGAAGGGTATCTAGCGCAGCCAGTGCACTCGTATTGGGACGACTTCTGGGCGGTGCGCGGTCTTGGCGATGCAGCCGAGATCGCGACGATTCTCGGCGAGTCCGTTGAGGCACAGCGATTTACCGATTTGCGCGCGTCGCTCGAGCTCTCGCTCTACGCATCGATCAACACCCTGATCTCCGAGAAGGGCCTCACGTATGTTCCGGGATCAGTGGAGTGGGCGGATTTCGATCCGACCGCCACCGCCGCCGCGCTACAGATCACAGACGCTGCCGAGCGTCTGCCGAGCGGAAAGCTCGATGCCACGTACGAGCAGTATCTGGCCTGGTTTCGTGCGCGCCGCGACGGTGCGGCCGACTGGACCAACTACACCGCCTATGAGATCCGCATCATCGGCGCGCTCGTGCGACTCGGAAGGTGTAGCGAGGCACACGAGCTGCTCGAGTTCTTCCTCAGCGACCGCCGCCCGCGCGCGTGGAACCAGTGGCCCGAGATCTCGTGGCGTGACCCGCGAAGCCCCGGTCATCTCGGCGACATTCCGCATTCGTGGATAGGTGCCGAGTACGTGCTCGCCGTGATGAGCCTGTTCGCATACGAGCGGCACTCGGACCAGGCGCTGGTGCTCGCCGCCGGGGTGCCAGAGTTTTGGCTCGCCGACGATGGAGTCGTCGGTGTCCGCAACCTGCAGACCTATTACGGGCCGCTGTCCTACACGCTGCGCCGTACCGGCGCTCACACGGTGAAGCTGATGCTCGACGGCCCACCAATCACACCCCCCGGAGGCATCATCGTTTCCGCACCTCCCGGCGTGGCCGTCGAAATGGCTGTGAGAGTGGGGTAGAAGGGTTCATGCGACTCGAGACTAAATGCGTTCACTTCGGGGTCGACAAGGACTCGACATTAAACAGCGCGACTACACCGATCTATCCGACCCAGACGTTTCGTTGAATGGATCTGAACACTCACAAGGGCTTCGACTACACGCGCAAGGCTCTCGAAGAGCGCAAAAGCCAAGCAAAGCCAAGGGTCAGCCCTTCGTTATTTAATTATTAATTGCCTTTTTAACTTCGATTTCTTTCTGGAATTATCTCTCTCTTTTTATCCTGGCTTCTACTCGCTTTAGCGTTTCACCTGAGGAATCTCTTCATCGGGTTTCCGTCTTTGCAACATACCTCTTGTCTTTGCTATGAATATTGTACTGCCGAGGTGAACTCCAGCTTCCACATCTTCCAGGGGATTGTTTCTTTCTCCTGTACCTTCCTTTACAAAATCTCCGTATGCCTTCATTGCAGCAGTTTTTGTCCTGGAAAAGTAGGAAGGTGTTTCTGCTGTATCTACGATTGATTCTTTTTCCTTATAAGTTGTGTAGGTTGGGTTGAGCAAAGCGAAAACCCAACAACTGCGATTATTCATGCCACATTTTCATAAAATATTTGTACGCACTCTTGCATCGTCTGCTGAAATAACTCTTGATAAATCGCCATGCATTGAGAAAGCATTGTCGTTTTCTGGTAATGTCCAAATACAATGGATATGATCAGAAAGTAGGACAAAAGCCTGAATTCTAAAGGGGTGTTGCTTGATAATATACTGGAAAGCCTCTTTTATCGGCGCTACATTTGCCTTGTGACATAATACCTCTTTCTATTGTATGCTATTACGGTAAAGAAGAACGTTGCGCCTTGCGCTTGTGATCTGCGATATTGCATTATTTTCTTGCCATATTAGGTTGTTGGGTTTCGTTCCTCAACCCAACCTACTTGTTCACCTATAATCCTCTGATCTTTTATGCCTTTTGGGCATATGCATGGAGGAGGTATCCATATCTCTCCTATGTTCTTCTTAAGATATCCAAAAACTTTTCTTTTACGTAAAGTTTGTCAATTGAAAAATGAAGGTTTGACCCATGAATTGTTTGACCCATGAATTGATCTCAGCAAAGAGACAAAGAAAAGTTTTGATGAAATAAAAGGAGCGAGGCATAATAAGACAAATAGCTATGGACTTGTTATATCGGGTTGGCGGACTAAACGGAACTGAGATAGGAGAAATGATGGGGGTAGACTATAGTACTGTGAGCGTGGGGAGAAAACGATTACGAGAAAGACTGGAAGGTGACAAACACTTACTCAGATTATCAAAAGAGTTGAAGCAGATTTGTAAATGATAAAGATTTGACCCCTATTTTCCCCTATTTTCCCCCTATTTTCCTGATACCAATGTTTAAGTTTTAGGATGTGCCCATTGCTTCCCCTATAGGAAAACAACGTTCATTAATGCGAAAAAAGCTTTTCTAAGTCGTTAATAGTTTCATTTTTAAACTTCATTGTTTTGTATGGGTCTATCACTATCAACTGTCCTGTGCCTTCTGCCCTTGTTATTAATAGAGTCCTCGTTTCTTCAAACTGCTTTTTATCCGGCAATCGTCTAAAAGAAAAGTAAAAAGAGAAAAATATCTGATAGTTCTCGTCTTTCTTGTACCTTGAGTAATCTTTCATTTTTGCTGCATTATCAATAAATTCAGTTATTGGGATCGTGTAAGTTTCACCAGGTTCTAGTTTTTTGTTTTTTTCTAGATCGCCTACCGGCCCTCCTGCTTGGATTGGCATTTGCCTATTTTCGAGGTCTACCAATCGAGTAAATGTCTCAATGTTTAGATCATAAATTGTATTGGGTCCTTTGTTAACCAGTATAAGGACATATACCTGTTTACCGTTATCTATTTTAAACTCTGTTCCTAGAATGGGCTGAAGGTTCACTTGGAAGTCCTTGTTTGTAGTTTTCCAACTCTCATATGATACCCACAAGCTAACTCCCGAAAAGATAATGGCAAGAAAACTTAGCCACATACTCAGTGTTTTCTCAGTTGCCTCTTTCATCTTCTATTCCGGTAGAGTACTCCTTAAACAAAGCTTGTAAATATTTGCCAAAACAACGTCAATCTCTATTGAATAGAAATGCATTTGTCAGGCGCAGGAGGTGAATGAATCGATTGATGATAAACCTGATACTGACCTGAGTAACCCCTTTTAGGGCTAATCAAACCACCATTCACGCTTGTGGTACTGACTGCATTTGATTATTTAAACCTTCTTGTCTTTATCAACGATCTCGCCCGGCCCTGTGCCTACCCCCGGCCAAAGCTTTCTTCCGGGATAGATTGTTGTATTTATTCCTGTATGAACATCATCGGCGATTATAGCCCCAAACTTCCTTCTGCCAGTATCAATCAATTCACCTTTCACTTCAGATTGCACATTTTTATTGTCATGTCTTAAATTAGCGGTGATTGTGCCTGCGCCCAGATTGCTATTTTCTCCAACAACGCTATCTCCCACATAAGAAAGATGGGGGACTTTTGCATTATCCATAATAATACTATTTTTTATCTCAACCGCCTGTCCAATATGACAGTTGTTTCCGATCGAGGTGTTTCCTCTTAAAAAACAGTTTGGTCCTATGGTGCAGTTCTCGCCAATAACAACATTCCCGTCTATATACGTCCCTGATAAAATTACCGTCCCTTTTCCTACGTGTATCTTCCCTTTTACGGTAACGTTCTTCTCTATTTTTCCCTTTATCTCATTTTTTATTTCAGAGACTAAAATGTTATTTACCTGAATTAAATCCCATGGATACCCTACCGACAACCAATGTCCTTTTACCGTTTCACAAACTACCTTTTCTTCTTTGACAAGCTCATTGATGTAGTCAATTATTTCGTATTCTCCCCTTGTACTTTTTTTCAGCTTAAATTTGAATACATTTTTATCAAAGACATATAATCCTGTATTTGCTATATCTGACACATATGTCTGGGGTTTTTCTACGACCTTTCTCACCTCTTTGCCTGACAAAACGAAAACACCGAATCTGCTCGGATTTTCAACCTTGCACCCCAAAACAGCGTATTTATGCCTTAAACATGCTTGTATGTCCCGGCGGGAAAAGATGTCGTCTCCGCCTAAAACGACAAATTTGTTTTTAATCAAATCTTCAACACATTTCAGGGCATGTCCCGTACCTAACTGTGTTTTTTGTTCTACATACTGGATGCTTAACTTCCCATATTTATTGCCGATCTCGTTTATGATCATTTCCTTTTTAAATCCTACGATTACCATAACCGCGCTCACTAATCCCTGCAACGCATCCAAATTATGCCTGAGTATCTCTTTATTCATTACTTTCAGTAATGGTTTTGGCTTCGTCAATGTCAGCGGCCATGTCCTTGTACTTTTTCCCGCAGCCAAAATGATCGCTTGTATCATAATTTAAACCCCGATCTCTTTTTTTATTCCCTGGGCAATGTCATTCGCCATTTTTTGAATTTCTTTTTTCTGCTCACCTTCAATCATGACCCTGCATAAATGCTCTGTTCCCGAATATCTGACGAGCACCCTTCCCTTTTTCCCCAATTTTTCTTCTGCTTTCCAGATATACTTCCTTGCTTTCAGGGTATCGATATCCCTTTTTTCTTTTACTTTAACATTCATAAGCACCTGGGGCAGGGATTTCATGCATTCCTTTAACTTACTTAATTTTTCCCCCTTCTCCTTCATAATTCCCAACAATTGTAAGGCAGAGATTATTCCGTCACCCGTTGTTGTATGATTTGAGAATATGATATGTCCGGACTGTTCACCGCCCAAAACATATCCTTTTTTCCTTATCTCATCAATGACGTACCTGTCGCCCACCTTTGTCTTAACAACACGGATATGCTTTTTATCCATCGCAATATCGAATCCTTTATTCGTCATGATCGTGGTAACAACGCAATTTTTCTTCAATGCACCTTTCTCTTTCAGGTAAATTGCGCATATTGCGATGATATGGTCACCATCAACATTATTTCCCTTTTCATCACAAACGATAACCCTGTCTGCATCACCGTCTAGTGCTATTCCGATATGTGCCTTCTCTTTTTTCACCACTTCCTTCATTTTTTCAGGATGCAGTGCCCCGCAATCCAAGTTTATGTTCAGTCCGTCTGGTTTATCGTTGAGCACAATAACTTCTGCGCCTAACTCTCTCAATACATGTGGTGCAGTATTATATGCGGCGCCATTAGCACAATCTAAGACAATTTTTAATCCTTTTATACTCAGGTTTTTTATAGAAGCTTTTGCAAATTCTATATACCTTCCTTTTGGATCATCAACGTAATGTGCATTTCCTATGAAACATCCTGTTATATGTTCTGTTTTTACATTTTCTATTAAGATATATTTTTCAATTTCTTCTTCGACATCATCGGACAACTTATAGCCATCACCATTAAAAATCTTTATTCCATTATCTGAGGCAGGATTATGTGAAGCGCTAATTACAATACCTGCATCAACATTCAATGATTTTGTTAAATGGGCAATGGCAGGTGTTGGCATATGACCAACAAGGAAGACATCTGCGCCTGCGGATAAGATCCCGGATGTAAGTGCATTTTCTATCATACAGCCACTTAGCCTGGTATCTCTGCCTATAACGAGCTTAGGCCTTTTCTTCCCGTATGTTTCCTTGAAAACATGAGCAGTGGCTTTACCGATGTTCAATACAACTTCAGGCGTCATGGGAAATATATTTGCTATACCCCGTATGCCATCTGTTCCAAATAATTTTTCCATGGTAATTCCTAACCCGAACGAGTCGAAAAAATAAATCCGAAGCACGAAATTTGTGAGTTAACCCTGTCAGGGTTGACTTTATTCATATTTTTCTAAAAAGGCCAAAGTATCTTTGAAAGATAATATATGCAAAAATAATTGTTTTTTTTACGTGAAGGATATTAAAGCAAAAACTCATGGGATTGCAATTTATTTTATGGTAAAGAACTCTCATGATTTCGAGTGACGAAACAGAGGAGAATAAATCACATGGCAAAATTAAGCCGTTTCATGAATCAGGACAGGGGGCGCTACACTGCACCCAAAATACGCCTTTTGGTGGCATGTCCCGGTGTTTTTATCAATAAAATCTTCAATATATTCAATTTTGATGCATAAAAGCTGAAAGAGTCCGTCTTGTAAAGCAACCGCATTCGCATTTTGAAACCTTTTGATATCACAAATAACCCTCCGTGAGAAATGCGGGCTAGTGGTCAGCGCCTTGCTTCTAAAATCAGGCAACAATCAATTGAAACACGAGAAGGGAAAGAGCAAACAGCTATACTATACCGTTTGAACAAAGATTTAGCAGCATTTGATTCTTTAGGGACGTGTTACTTTTTCAAACATTTAAATGGTTATAAGAATATTTAACTTTTTGCTTTGAATCGTAAACTGTTCTGTTATTTTCGCAGTATTATTGCTTGTTCAGATGCGGCAACATCTCCATTATCATGCGATTAATCTCGCCTCGTAGTTCGTTGGAGGGTTTCGCCTGGGTGGCAGTCTGAAGCTTTTCGAATGCGGCATTGTAGTTGCGATTCTTTATATCGATTCTGGCCAGTTCAACCAGGGCCTCAGCCGATGCGCCCTCAGCCATGCCTCCGAAGTTGCTATCACCCCTGCCGGTACCGATATTGGGGGTCAAATCGCCGTATGCGCGGGTCATAGAAGCGGCGGCCTGAAAATAGCGTTGAGCCTCATCGGCGCGTCCGAGTGTCTGTAGTGCACGGGCTGCTCCCACGTAGCCCGCAGCGGCCAATGTCGCGCCGTTGACCGGCGCCGGAGCAGGGATTGGCGGCACCTTGGGGTCTGGCAACATCGCACCAAACATAAGTGCGGCAATGCCGTCTACAGGATAGCGTCCAGCCAGAGCCGCACTTGCCTCATAGTGTAACAGCGCTTCATCTTTTTTTCCGCCGTTATTCGCCGTAGCTGCCAAAAGATGGCGCATCTGCATTGAAAGCGCCAGCTCACCCGCGTCACGTGGCCAAGACTGCGCTATGCCTTGTTCGTCAAATAAGAGCCGTGCCTGCTCCAGGGCAGCGGCAACGCGGCGCAATGCATCTGCCTCCTTTTCCTGTCCCATGTCTGCCTTCGCCTCTGCCAAGTATGCTGTACCCCGTGCATCGGCAGGGTTGAGTCTACGCGCTCGTTGTAAATCGTCTACCAAAGATGCCCACCCTGTTTTCCCCACGTTGTTCCATACGCGGCGGAGCAACGGTGCACATGTCGTCTGGAAAAGCTGCCACGCGTAGGTTTCCTGCTCGATCGCTTCATCATGACGGCCAAGGAATCTCAGGTACACAATTAATGCATCGTGTGCCTTGATCGATTCCGGGTAGTCTCGCACGGCCTGTTGCAGCAGCATCAGCGCCTTGTCGCGCGTGCCAAACCAGTTCTGGTATGATGATTCGAGCAGCAAACCTTCGAGTGTGCCTTTGCTCGTACGTATCGCCGCTTCCATAGTCAGCTTCGCCTCTCGCATCAGTGCAGCCGCCTTTCGTTCAAGATCATCAGCATTTCGCAGATCTTCTGTGCTCGGATCATGCCTGTAAGTGGTTGTGATTTCCCACACGCCGTCGTAACGATGTTCAGTGTGCTTACTTGTAGAATACGTCGGCATTCGCAGTGCCATAGCAGACGCCAACAATTGGCCAACCTGGCGGCTGCGATACTCGGCGAGCAAACGCACTGCCCGCGCATCGTTAGGACCTGCAATCTTGATCGCAGACATCAGTAATTGCTCTGCCTGGTCACGCTGCCCCAGCCCATCAAGCACATATGCCTTTGTCACTAAACCGCCGATGTTACGGTTATCAAGCAGGATTGCCTGGTTTACCGCATACAATGCACGATTTAACTCTGACTCTGAACTGTACTGCCAACGAAATGGTACAAGGCCGCGGCGTGGTTCAACCTCCTCACCCCGGACATCCACTTCGTCCACGAGATACTGCGCAAGTGCTACCCATCCATCAATGTTTTTGGGATTGCGTCTCACAGCATCTTCATGCTCCCGTAATTGATCCTGATACAGCTCACTGTACTGGCGGTCACTCTGGGCTGCGCTATGGTGCAGCCTCTGTGACAAGGGGAGCAGTGCTTCGATTGTTGCGCCACCGCTGGCTGCCTTGTCCAGTTCATCCAGTAGGGCCGATGGATCTTTCTTCTCATCCTTGCGTGCCAATGCACGTTCGATTCGCTGTTTGACACCTGCCAGCTCTGCGCCCCCATAGAGCTTTGCCTGCGACAGGTCGGCACGGGCACGGCGTGCGTCGCCCATTATCGCTGCCACCTCAGCACGGCCGGCGTATGCTGATGCATGCGCCGTGTTCATCGTCAGCGCGATCGTGTAATCCCGCCGTGCGGTCACCAGTCTGCCAGCCAGCCTCCACAGATCCCCAGCCGACGCCGCCATATCCGCGTCCTGTGGGTACGCCGATCGTGCAATTTTCAAGATGTCCCTCGCCGCCGGGAGTTGATTGGCATGCATAAGTTGTTGCGCCCAACCATAGTTCCTCGACGCCAGTTCAGGCGCAGCCAGTGCGCGGTTAGCGAACCACCGGCTGGCCTTTCTTTTGGCTGCGGTAATCATCTCCGTAGACGTGCTGCCTCTCCTTTCCTTTGCCATACGGTACGGCATCGCCAGCTCGTAATATACGCATGACGCATAGCTTGTGGTATAGTCGTTACCACCCTGGATCATGTGTCCGGGGATGCCTGAAAACACTGCCGTACGTCCTGCTTCTTTTTGCAAACTGCGCGGTATCGGGATACCGCTGCCCTCCGCAAGTTTGTTGCTCATGGCTTCTACGGCATACTTCCAGAGTTGTGGTTCGCGACTCCCTTTCATCTGTGCACGCGTAAGGTCTCCAATGGCACGGTCAAAATCACTGGCAAGCGCATACGCCACTCCGCGTGCCAGCAGCAACCGACCATTGCCAGGCATACGGGCAATAGCCTGCGACAATGGCGTGATCGATTCGGTCCACTTAGCTTCACGCATCGCTACCAAGCCACGCCAGTACTGATCCAAGACCTGCGCATCGCCCTCGGGCACAGGTGGCGTTGCCCAAGTTATCGGACATGCTATCAGTACGGCAATGGTAGTCCACAAACCCAACAGAAGTTTTGACATCTTCAAATCCTCCTACAAAGATGTTGGATGAAATAATACATAATTGTGTTTTTGTCTGAAGGAAACATCAAAAAACCACCATAATTCAATTCTTTTTTTTCCTTTTCTTCAATGAAAAAATTACAGGAGATGTCCTCAATAACTTTCAGATGAAGCGCCTGTGGCAACTACTTATCATTCAACAATGATCTTTTGTTTGCTGAAATACACAGAAGTTGCATATAAAATTATATAAACATGGAATAAATGAGTAAACACAAGGGAATAACGCTAAACAAAATCATCTCCTTCGTAGCACAGAATTAATGTACGTCATAAATACGACATAGAAAAATATGATTATCCGTATATCGTTAACATTTATAAAGTTATTGAAATAAGCGGAATAATTCCATATAATTCAGCACCTATTAATTACAAGAATTATGAGTGATTCATAAGTTCTGTGAGATAACAAGTTTCGGAGATATGGTAAAACGACATAGACCTTGTTACATGGCTACAGTTCCATGACCCCAGAAAACTGTTATCTATCATAGTAAACGGAGATTTTTTGAATATATGCTCGACATAAATTTTATCAGGAATAATCCTGACAAAATAAAGCAGGCCATTGCCCATAAACATGAAAATGCAGCCAGCATAGACCAAATTTTAGAACTGGATACGCAACGCAGGTCTCTAATCCATACCTGCGAACAATTGAAGGGTAAACGTAACGAAAAATCAAGAGAGGTCAGCGAACTGAAAAAAAGAGGTCAAGACGCCTCTAATATTATCGAAGAAACAAAAAAGATCGGCGATGAAATAAAATCCATTGAGGAAATACTGAAGGAACTGGAACCCAAAATCATCAATCTGCTCCTTCGTATCCCAAACATCCCAGCAGCGGACGTACCCATTGGGAGGGATGCCAATGATAACGTCATCGTCAGGACATGGGGACAGCGGAAAACGTTTGATTTTGCACCTTTACCACACTGGGAATTGGGACGGATTTTGAATATCCTGGATCTGGAACGTTCTTCAAAAATCTCCGGTTCGGGTTTTATCCTTCTAAAAGGACCCGGTGCAAAACTTGAGCGTGCCTTATTTTGTTTCATGCTGGACACCCATACCCGAGAACATGGCTATACTGAATTGTTTCCTCCGTTTCTCGTTAACCGCACGTCTATGACCGGCACAGGCCAATTACCCAAGCTGGAAGAGGATATGTATCGAACTGCCGTAGATGACCTCTTTCTCGTTCCAACGGCGGAAGTTCCGGTTACCAACATCCATCGTGATGAGATACTCTCTTTCAAAGACCTCCCCATCTACTACACTGCCTACACTCCTTGCTTTCGGCGCGAGGCTGGTTCTTATGGTAAGGATACGAGGGGTATTATTCGGGTACATCAATTCAATAAAGTAGAATTAGTGAAACTGGTAAGGCCAGAAACTTCTTACAATGAACTGGAGTCATTACTGATTAATGCGGAAAAGATACTTCAGCTCCTGGGACTTGAATACCGGGTGGCAAAATTATCTACGGGAGATATGAGCTTTGCAGCGGCTAAGTGTTATGACATTGAAGTTTGGGCACCGGGATTGGACAAATTCCTTGAGGTTTCATCCTGCAGCAATTTTGAAGATTTTCAGGCAAGGCGTATTAATATTCGTTTCCGGGACGAGGATGGTAAATTACGATTTGTACATACCTTAAACGGCTCCGGATTAGCCCTGCCAAGAACAGTTATCGCAATTCTCGAAACCTATCAGCGAAAGGATGGGTCCATTATAATCCCGGATGTCCTTCAGCCATATATGGGGGGAATGAAGGTTATTGCCAGGTAACAATTTCCTGCTGCATCTATTCCTTTCCCTGACAGGATTCATATCTTGCTATTTCAGAGAGTAACTCTTTCCGAACATTTCGATACCGAACCACTTCCCTTCCGAACCTATCAATAATCTGCCCTTGCCGGTAATGAGCAAGAATAACACGAGCAGGGGAAATAGCACGGGAAGCGCAATAATAAATATGGATAAGGTTACAAAGACGGCAGGCACCGATGCGACCAGTACGACTGCTAGTAGTGGAAAGATGAGCATAAACACAATAACAAGAATGCTTAAGGCAAATACTAATATAGGAGGCATGATCAAAATAGACAATATCCCCCAAAAACCCTTCCCAAGAAAACCAGAAATCTTCTTTCCATACAATATTACGCCACTACTCAAATCTTCCTGGACTGTTGGAGAAATTTCAATTTCGGGTATTTTTTCAGAAACAGTCTCTTCTTGTTTGGGTTGTTCTTTTGTGGTTGGTATTTCTATGATTGTATCAGAAGGAACATCCCCTTCGGAAGTTTCTCCTATCCCTTCTTTCGGGAGATTTTCTTCAGATTCCTTTGCCTTCTTTTTCCTTTTCCATATCGCCATAGTGAAATTATTTCATCCTTTACAATTACAGGTCTTCACATAAACTTGCAATGGCCTGGGCTGCAATAGCCTCGCCACGACCAATGGCATCTACGCCTTCCATCGTCGTTGCCTTAATATTGACCCTCCTTGCATCCACATGGAGCCATTCTGCAATATTTTCCTTCATCTCTAATTTCCTGGAACCGATTTTGGGTTTTTGGGCAAGGATCATTACGTCCACATTGTTTATCTTGCAGCGCCTCTCTTTCACAAGATCAGCAACCTTCAAAAGAAGGAACTTGCTGGAGACCCCTTTCCACTTCGGATCGGTATCCGGGAAATGTTCTCCAATATCACCAAGGGCTGCAGCCCCAAGTAACGCATCACATACAGCATGGAGCACTACATCGGCATCCGAATGACCAAGTAGTCCTAAATGGTAATCAAACTCAACGCCGCCCAGTACCAGTTTGCGGTTTTCAACAAGTTTATGAATATCATATCCGATCCCAAACAGCATGTACCCTCTCTTTACTATCCAAGCTTTATTCACATGAGCCAACATTCTTTCGTAAATTTCCGCAATCAAGCCATCATAAAAAAATTCTTATTTCCCCCATGATCTTTCTCTTATGTTAAACCGCTTTTTCGCATCAGGCTCTTCACATTTTCCAGCAACGAGTTTACTTCTGATACCTGCCGCACCATCTCTTCCCTTTCTGTCCATCGAAGATCGCGGTACGAAGAAATATTATTACTGATATCTTCAATCACGCGATCAATGGCTTTATCGATTTCAAATTTCATGAACTCGACAAATCGTTCACATATTGCATCCGTACGTTTCATAAATTCATTCCGGAACGACTTCCGCCTTTGAGGGAAAATGGCAAACCCAATAGATGCCAAGGTAACGGCGATTCCTATTATGACAGGGGGAGGTACAATCCATGAGAACATCATTGTAACACCAACACCAATGCCAACAGCAAACGCTTCGGTCAACAAAAAGCCAATAAATCCACCCTGAACCAAACTACTCAGCCTCTCTGATTCTCGTTCAATATCTAATTCTCTGAATTCTTTAGAACGCGACTTTAAAGCAACTTCGATTTCATGCTTTCGATCGTCATAGCGTCGTTCCGCGTGCCCATCAAGGATACTTCCCGCCCTACGGTCATATCCAACTTCTTTCTCTATATGGTCTCTTGCTAAATCCCATAATGACCGGTTATTTCTTGCGACATAATCTACCACATCATCGACAATACGGTCTAAATCAGTTTGCGGATTTAAAAGCCCGTAAACTTCCCTCTTAAACCGATCATCAATCTTTTCCCGTCCCACCTTGGAAAGAATTACGGACTTCATAGTAACATACGAATTCAGAAAATTATCCAATTTTTCTTTTAACCGCGAAAATACAAGCTTAATCTCGTCTCTGTATTTTAATGTATACTCCTGCATATCCTGCTTTTTATTCTTAAGCCGCGTCTCAAATCGTTCAATACTTTTGATATCAGTATTGCACTTATTAACCCTCTCGCTGAGACCTTGTTGGAGTTCAGTAAACACATTGAACAAATATTTTAAAGGGCTGACCAATTTAAAATCGATCTTCGTATCAAGGTCCATTTTTTCAAATACAAAAGCTTCAACCTCTTTAATTTTGCTTTTTTCAAGGAGAACCGTATCTCCTTCAACTTTTGCTTTGTAAGCCTCCCTCGCGGACATCGATAATATCTTTGGTTCAAACCCGAGCAACCGGTAACAATTCTTCTCCAAAAAATTCAGGATCTCATTGAGTTCTTCAGGTGTCTTCAGGTCTATCTTGTTGAGAATAAATAGCACCTTTCGGCCCCACTTGCCCTTCAAAAATTGCAGAAATTGTCGCTCGCTCTCCGTAAATGGATGGTCTGCAGAGGTTACAAAGAGGACAAGTTCTGCTCTGTGGACAAAGCTTTCCGTTAGCGCTGCATGTTCTAGAATAATTGAATTAGTGCCTGGTGTATCAACCAAAGTAACGTCTTTCAATGTTTCCATAGGGTAAGTTGCCTGACATAAATGATCACCCACCTCCTTGACCTCTATGCTCTCTCCGTATGTTAACAATGTGATTCGATTCGTGGTAGGAGTCGGACCATCCTGTAAAACATGTTCACCACACATGGCATTGATGAAGCTGGATTTACCGGAGTTGTACTCTCCGGCTATCAAAAGATAAAAAGGCTCTTCCAACTGGGTACGCATTTCAACTACTTTTTTCTCCATCTCTGATATACCAACCCGTTCAAAGAACTTCTTTGAGTTATCGAGGAGATTTACGACCTCAGGATAAATGTCCCTATGCTTTGCTTTTGTTGTTATATTTAACATAAAACAAAACTAATTAAATAAAAAATTGTCTTAATATTTGTTAGTGAAATAGCGTTATGAATAGCGCTATAAACTATTAATTTAACAGTTTTTGCAATACAAGTCAAACTTTTCTTTCTTAGCCGCAAAAGGCAATAGCCTCAATCTCCAGGCCTACGTCCCTGGGCAACCTTGCCGCCTGAACTGCTGCCCTGGCTGGTGGTTTATGTGAGAAAAATTCTTTATAAACATCATTAATTGCCGTATAATCGTTCAAGTCTTTCATAAAGATGGTCGTTTTTACTACCTTATCTAAGGACGAACCCGCTGCTTCCAGGAGATGTTTTATATTTTCCAATACCTGTCTTGTCTGGACCTTGATATCCCCTTGCACAATTTCCCCTGTTGCAGGAAGTAAAGGAATCTGTCCTGATATAAAAACAAGATTTCCAGTCTTGATTGCCTGAGAATACGGTCCAATTGCCGCAGGAGCTTTATCTGTTGATATAACCAATTTTTCCATTACAGCCTCCCTTCACACTTGAGAAATTTAAAATATATACAGTAAAGTACGATAACTCCATTGAGAACATCATGTGGCTAACATGCAATACAAAACAATACTGTGCATACTGGTATTAGCGCAATTCACTTTGCGCCCTACAAACTTTGTACCATACTAACAAAATTACCTGTTTTCTTTCAACATTTGAACGAATGTTTACGGTTTTTTATTGATTGTTCCGGTCTTTTTTGCTTCTATTTTTACCATAAACAAAACCAGCATCTAACTTCATTTGGAAATACCTGTAAAATCGCAAGGCTTATGCGGAATATACGGCTTTTACTAGAATACGATGGCACCGATTATGCGGGCTGGCAATGGCAAAAGAACGATAAAACCATCCAGGAAACCCTTTCAAGGGCAATAGAACAAGTCGTTCATGAACCAATTAAAATTTATGGCGCCAGCCGCACCGATGCAGGTGTCCACGCCCTTGGCCAAGTGGCTAATTTTCACACCACTTCAGATATCCCATCCGAAAGACTACTCCATGCAATAAATTTTTACCTGCCTCATGACATCACGATAAAAGACGCAAGAGACGTAACGGAATCCTTTCATGCCCAATATGGCGCCCAATCGAAGGTGTATCAGTATACACTTCTCAACAATTGGATACGCAGTTCACTGAATCGTAATTTTTGTTATGTGTCCGGATTCCAATTAGACATGGATAAAATGATTTCAGCAGCGAGATACCTCATAGGAACCCGGGATTTTACCTCTTTTACGACGAAGGCCAGGTGTGAAAAGAACCGGATACGTACTGTAAAGGGTTTAGATGTTAAAAAACAAGGGCAGTATATATATTTTACCATTGAAGCAAATGGGTTTTTATACAATATGGTAAGGACCATTGTGGGCACACTGATAGAGATAGGGAGAGGAAAAATCTCAGTGGGGCACATGAAAGATATTTTAAATGCAAGAAATCGGAATCTGGCAGGTCCCACGGCACCGGCCAAGGGGCTGTGTCTCATGGAGGTTCAATACGAAAACGAACATGAACAGCCATGTGCTCTAATCTGACGTAAGAATGATTTTTGGATTTTTCTGGGAATCTTACTTATTTCTTGACTCTGAACAGCAACAAGAATAAACTGATGTCCAAAAGTCTTTTGTTCCCGAATTTGGGAAACGCTATACAAGTTCAATCGGAGCAAAATCATGACAGAATACGATGCCAGTCAAAATAGAAGGCTGTACCCACGCCTTAATGCACCTATTTATTGCAGACCGGCACGCCTTACTTCGCCTCGCAGCCCACTGATCAATATCGGACTTGGCGGCATCCGGGTATACAGTGACAAGGCATTCAAGGTTGGTGAGCGTCTGGAGATAGAATTGTTTTTGCCAGACAACACAAGCATGACGTGTAACGTAAAAGTCGTGTGGCTGAATCCGTTGGATGGGTCAACTGCCAAATACGATGTGGGTCTTCAGTTTTTAGAAGTGGAAAGCAACGACTTGCGGCGCCTGGCCGACATTCTGAAGCAGAGCACATAGCTTCCTTTTTAGAAAATGGCAAGATCATTTATTCAAAAATTGTTTTGCCGGATGAAAGTGCCTTCTAATCTGAAAACAAATTCTTCTGGATACCATAACGCAGCGAAGCCGCAACCAAAATAACCGCCCCTCTTTCCCCTCCTTCGCAAGGAGGGGACTTCGTCGTGAGCTCAGTCGAACGATGAAGGGGAGGTAAAAAACTTCCTCAAAACTTGTCCTCATGAAAATGGGGAAAGGAGTTTTTATACAGTAATACTATAAAGCCAGCTATACTCCCTCCATAATTTTTGGGTATTCAATATTATAATTCCTCGTCACGATGTAAGCTCATTTCCCAGGTGTTATATACTCCCCCGTATTCCATAGTTCTCTGCCAATGACCCGTTATGTTTAATTCATTGACACAATTTTTAAAAATCGTTATATTTATAAAAAATAAATAGCCTTGTAACTTCATCTGATTAGCATCATAGTCGCTTGTATTGATTTACCAAAGCCACTTTAAATCCTAAAAGGGTTATTTATTTTTTTATTCAGGAAAGGTTTTTTTATGATCTCGATTGAGGATTTTTTGAAGGTAGACCTGCGTGTGGCAGAGGTGAAGCACGCAGAACCGCATCCAAACGCTGATAAGTTGTTAATATTGAAGATCGATGCGGGCGACGGATTAGAAAATAGGCAGATTGTTGCGGGAATTAGAAACCATTATAAACCAGAAGACCTGATTGGGAAACGGATCGTTATCGTAAACAACCTTGCTCCTGCAATACTCAGAGGCGTTGAGAGTCAGGGAATGCTGCTGGCCGCAAAAGATGGAAATCAGGTGGTAATCCTTACACCGGAAAAGGATATAAAGCCGGGCTCAAAAATACAATAAAAAATTTGCAGAAAATGGCGAATTAACCATGCTGCAGGAGTTATATATAACGAATTTTGTATTAATTGATAGAGTCACCATTAAACTCTGTGGACGGTTAAATGTATTTAGCGGGGCAACGGGTGTAGGAAAGTCGTTAGTGATCGGCGCGCTCAATTTTATCCTCGGCGGACGTGTTACTTCGGATGTCGTGCGAAGTGGCAAAGATGAGGCCACAGTAATAGGCAAATTCTCTGTCAAAGATAGAAATCTTTTAAAACAGATTGCAAAAATATCGGACAATAATACTATCGAAGAAGAACTCTTAATTCAAAGAAGTATCGATACAAGCGGCCGGAGCAGATGCCGCTTGAACGATGTTCCTATCACGGTATCCATGCTTAAGGAAATTGGGGAGACATTAGTCAGCATTCATGGTCAGCACGAGCATGAGAACTTGTTACACGGTACCAACCAATTATATATCCTGGACGATTTTGGAGGAATTTCTCCGTTACGGGAAGATTTTGCCGGGGTCTATCAACAGGTTACAGAAAAAACAAAATTGCAGGAGACACTGAAAAGCAATCAGCAGGAACGAAGGCAAAAGATGGATTTATATGCCTTCCAGATCGATGAGATTGATAAGGCACAACTCAAGGCAGGTGAGGAAGAAGGGCTTGAAAAAGAAAAGGGTATCTTAAGTAACGCCGAAAAAATATACAGTACCGTTACCTCATGTTATTCACAACTTTACGAGTCTTCCGAAGCAATTGTTGAAAGGTTGAAGTCAGTTATTCGTGAATTACAATCGGTTGCAAAATTTGACGACACCATGCAAAAGATATTCAACGACTGCAGCCAATCATTGTATCAAATCGAGGATACAGCCTTTTCATTAGGAAAGTATAGAGATGCATTCAATTATGATCCTCAAAGGTTAGAATATATTGAAGAGCGTTTAAATTCGATCCGAAAGTTACGATCAAAATACGGAAACACAGTGGAAGAAATTTTATCCTATCGTGACGAGATAGACTCAAAATTGAAGCAGTTTTTGGAGGAAGGAACATCGGCTGAGCATGTGGATGAAGAATTGCGGGGGTTGTCTGATCTATTGAACCAGAAAGGCAAAGAACTAACTCTGAAACGTCTTTCAACCGCTGACAAGTTAACCCCCCTGATAAATGAAGAGCTTCACGACCTGGGTATTCCCCACGGTCGGTTTTGTGTTCAAATCACGTCTCCATTTTTACATAACAGCGGGAACACTGATGGTTTTCATGCGAATAGTCATGGATTTGATCGGGTTGATTTTTTGATTTCGCCGAATCCTGGTGAGGATTTAAAACCGCTGAGGAAAATTGCCTCTGGTGGAGAAATATCGCGGGTTATGCTGGCATTAAAGCACCAACTTGCCAAAGTAGATAAGACTCCGGTGCTGGTCTTTGATGAAATCGATGCCAATATCGGCGGGAGAATGGGAGAAGTAATTGGCGAAAAGCTGAGTAGCATCGCAAGGTCACACCAGGTAATCTGCATCACCCATCTTCCCCAGATTGCCAGCTATGCAGATGAACAATGGAAGGTGAATAAGCAGGTGAAAAATGGCAAAACGTTTTCGACTATCGAAAACTTATCGGGAGAATCCCGTCTTGAAGAAATTGCCGACATGATCAGGGGAAGTGAAAAAACAGATATTACCAGAAAACAAGCACAAGAAATGTTGCGGGATGCAAAAAGAAAGGCAAAAAGCAAGGGTTAATGTTAGAACGTTTGCAAAAAATATTGGCAGAGGCGGGACTCGGTTCCCGCCGCGAATGCGAAAGAATTATTGCAGCAGGAAGAGTTACTGTTGATGGAACACGCGTCACAACTTTAGGTACAACTGTCGATGCAGATAAAAGCGAAATACGTTGCGATGGGTTATTGATACAAAAGCAACGCAAGATTTATTTTTTACTCAATAAACCAAAAGGCTATGTGTGCACAAACCGTGACGAGCTGGAACGGTTAAAGGCAGTTGATATCATAAAAAATGTGACTCAAAGGATATATACCATCGGAAGGCTGGACAAGGAAAGTGAAGGGCTGATTATCGTAACCAACGATGGTGACCTTGCAAACACGTTGTCACACCCGAAGTATGAGGTGAGTAAAACCTATTTTGTAGAGGTCGATGGATACCTGACAGATGCGGCAATCAAGGCACTGGAATCAGGTGTTTGGCTTTCCTTCGGCAAGACACGGCCCGTAAGGATTCAGAATGTGCGAAGAGGCAGGCAAAGGAGCAGGTTTGAGATGGTGTTGAAGGAAGGCAAAAACAGAGAAATCCGCCGTATGCTTGTTGAGTGTAACTATAAGGTACGCATCCTGCGGCGGATAAAAATTGGTAATTTATATGACCCAACCTTGAAAATCGGCAAATATCGGAAATTGACGGATCGCGAAGTGGCACGGCTTTATACAATAGCTGAAAGAGCCGATGTAAAGGATACAGGCAATAGTTTACCCCAGAGTGCGCAGAAGACACAAAGAAGAAGAATCTCTGCCGGGAATGTCGAGAATTGTAAAATTTATAATTAAAACCCCTCTGGAAGAAATCATCGTTTTTTTACGAGAGAACACCTGTGACCTCTGTGTTTTCTGTGGTGAGCTAAACTTTTCAGAAGATCGAGGAGAATATGACGCAACTACAACTGGCCAGGCAAAACATCATAACACAAGAGATGAGACAGGTTGCGAAAGATGAAGGTTTGGATCCTGAAAATATCCGGCTACGTATCGCCGAGGGTAAGATTGTCATTCCTGTGAACCGCAAACGTAAGGCATCAAAGGTTTGCGGTATTGGTGCAGGACTCAAAACCAAGGTCAATGCCAACATTGGGACTTCTGCCGATTATGCTGATGTCACAAACGAATTGGAAAAGTTGCAAGCGGCGGAAGAAGCAGGCGCTGACGCAGTAATGGACCTTAGCACCGGCGGCGATTTACGGGCGATACGGAAAAAGATTATAGAATCGTCTTCTATCGCTGTAGGCAGCGTACCCATTTATGAGGCGGCCGTAAAGACCGTCCAGCACAAGCGTGCGATCGTCGATATGACGGCTAAGGATATGCTTGAAGCCGTTCAATTGCACTGTGAGGACGGCGTGGATTTTGTTACCGTGCATTGTGGCGCCACAAAGGGGGTACTCAAGCATCTGAAAGAAAATAAACGCATTTGCGGCGTGGTAAGCCGCGGAGGAACTTTTTTAGTAGAATGGATGATCCACAATGGACAGGAGAATCCACTGTATGATAAATATGAAGAAATATTGGCTATAGCAAAGGAATACGACGTGACTCTGAGTTTGGGAGACGCCATGCGACCGGGGGCTTTGGCAGATGCGTTTGATCGTGCACAGGTGTATGAGTTAAACGTACTCGCAGAGCTTGCGCAAAGGGCGCTGGATGCCGGTGTGCAGGTTATGGTAGAAGGGCCCGGACACGTCCCTTTAAATCAGGTAACTGCACAGGTTCAGTTACAAAAGGAACTCTGTAAAGGGGTACCTTTTTATGTACTCGGTCCAATCGTCACGGACGTCGCCCCCGGATATGATCATATTACATCTGCCATTGGGGGGGCTATAGCAGCCGCCGCGGGTGCAGACTTCCTATGCTATGTAACACCGACAGAACATCTGAGCCTGCCTAGTCCAGCCGATGTAAGAAGCGGTGTAATGGCCGCACGGATTGCCGCCCATGCCGCCGATATTGCCAAGGGTATTAAATCGGCATGGGAGTGGGACAAAAAGATGTCACAATTCAGGCGAAAGAGGAATTGGGAGGGACAGTTCAGCACGTGTATCGATCCCACGGTAGCCAGAAGCATTCGCGAAAAGGGACGACCACAAAACGAAGAAGTCTGTTCCATGTGCGCTGAATACTGTGTATTCAAACTCAGCGATAAGGTATAAAATCATCTGGTTTCTATTTTGGAGTAAGAATGATTTTATTCATAAAACACATAGATATCGAAGGGCCAGGCACTATTGCGGATTTTTTGGAAGATAACAAGTTGCCATACACGGTTATTGATCTCTTGCAGGGTGATAAAGTACCTAAACTGGAAAAGGATTTCCGAACGGTTATTTCTCTGGGTGGCCCCATGAATGTGTATGAGGAGGAGAAATACCGGTTCCTGAAAGACGAGGATGTCCTGCTCAAAAGAATCGCTGAAGAGGAAGTGCCATTTCTGGGGATTTGCCTGGGTGCACAATTGATCGCTAAAGCAACCGGTGCCAAAATAACAAAAAATCCAGAGAAAGAGATTGGATGGTACAAGATAGTCCTTAATGATAATGGACTTAAGGATGATTTGTTCAGAGACCTTCCGGAAGTTTTCACAGTATTTCAATGGCATGGGGATACCTTTGAAATACCTCACGGAGGAAAAAGATTGGCTTTTTCAGAACTTTGCCAGAATCAGGCGTTAAAATACGGCCGAAATATATATGGCATCCAGTTTCATGTCGAAGTGACAAAAGATATGATCACCCGGTGGGCCGATGCTTACAAGGGAGAATTGGAATCACTCAAGGGCATTATCTCAGAGAAACAAAAAATGCTTGAAGATTATACCAAATTAGAAAAGGATTACGTGAAACAAGCGGAACGGTTCTATGTAAATTTTTTTACTGTGGCAGGTTTGTTGAAAAAAAAGTTTTTCTCTTTTACCTAACCCGAACGAGTCGGAAAAGACAAAATCCGAAGCACGAAATTTGTGTGTCAACCCTGTCAGGGTTACAAACCCTGACAGGGTTAATTTTATTTTACACGGAAATGTCGAAATATTTTTTATAAAATACAAGAACGGCCCGGAAGTGTAAATGAGCATAAGAAATCAAAAATTGAAACACCTGATTTTAGCTACAGGAATTGTTTGCATACTGCTCTCTGCCTGGTTGTGCGACATCCATGCGTATACCAATGAATACGGTATGGTTGCCGTAGAACACAAAGAATTACCTGTCAAGAAGAACGGCCATCGCATCCGATTTGACCATCCGTATGAATTTATGGAAGATGTTATCGCAAAAGTATTATCAAATATTCATTATAAAGAAAAAGGACTGTTTAAAAGGATAAAGACCTTAAATGTCTTTCAAGACAAGGAAATAAAACAGTTGGTTCCCCTGATTGTGCATGCATTTTCAGTTGCAACACCGGCACAAGTCGTTACCGTTTCGTCTTATTCTGAGCGTTTGCTTTTAACCGACAGGCATAATTATTGTGTATTATTCATAGAGAACCGGAATCTGAATATTGTCTTCAGCCGTGTTCACAAATTTCAAACATACAATGACATCATGTCAGAAAAAAAAAGGTATTATTATACGACACTAGAAAATCCTCTGAAAAAGAGACGCAGCGGGTTTTGGAAATTACTCCCTTCAACCGGACAACAGTTAGAACCCGGCCACGAAAACTGGCTTGTCATAGATTTATCAAAAGTAATCCCCTAACCCGGCGCAGCATATTTGTGACCAAAAACTTAAAAACATGTCTCGGGTTGCGTAACGTGCGTTCTGCCTTGTACATTTAACACGTTAGGGTTTGTCTTTTATGTTGACTGAAAAAATAAAATTTGTTATTCTATTGTATACTCCTGTTAACATGCTATATAGAGAACAACTACATTACATGCTCTCACCGAATACTGCCTTTTCCCATACAAGATAATAATATGCAATTGATTTTAAAGATTTGTACTTATGCAAAAAAGAAAACAAACATTTTGTAGTATATTACTCATAGCTGTAAGTTTACTTACAGGATGCACTGCAATTTCGAGAAAGGTTGCGATTGAAAAGGTACATCTGAAAACTGCCATGGAACTTCGGCGCAAGTTGGACGAGTGGACGGATCAGTTGCATTCCAATGACCCTACGATACGAAGCTCTGCGGCCGTTTCTTTATTGGGACTAAACCTTCACAATGCGCAGGAACCGCTCATAAGGATATTAAAAGACGACAAAGAACGTGACGACGTTAAGATCTCGGTTATCAAAGCATTTGGCTTTATCAAAGATGATTGCGCAACTGATATCCTGATTAATTTGCTGGACAGCGATTCTGTTGCAATACAAACAGCGTCGGCAGAGAGCCTCGGGGAATTAAAAACTAATAATTCTATCCAGATAATGTCGGAGGCACTACGGGACCCTCAGCGATCTCTGAATGCAAAAATCATGTTGGCAAAGGCCCTGGGTAATACAAATGATCGGGATGCAGTCGAACCCCTGATTACAATACTTGCGGTGGATGACAGGGGTTTGAGGGAAGCTGCAATGAAATCTTTGGAAAAAATTACGAAGTTAACCAACAGCAACGATGTAGCGTGGTGGAATGAATGGTGGCTTCTCAATAAAACAAAAACACGCGAACAGTGGATGGAAGATATCGTATTAAAGCAGGAAGAAAATGCAAAACAACTGGAATCAAAGATCGCACAGATGGAACTTGAAGTGGCCCAAAAGTCAATTAAACTGCTCGAAGTTCGGCCTGACAAAACAGATCCAAAACCATTAATCGAGGCCATCAAGAGTGAATACCCGGAAGTAAGAATATTTGCAGCAAAAGAATTAGTCAAGATCAAAGACCCGTCGGTAATCGATGTATTGATTAATGCCATTTCGGATAAAGAGGAAGGGGTTCGTATTGTCGTAGTCCAGGCATTGGGAGAAATTGGCGATGAGAGGGCTGTAAAACCCTTGATTTATACCCTGAATGACGAAAGTATGGTCGTCACTGAAAAGGCCGCCAAGGCATTAGGCCAATTAGGAAAGCATGAAGCAGTAGAGGCTTTAATTTTGGCATTAAACAGCAATACGAATTTGTCTATTGTATCTTCTATCATCGAAGCTCTGGGACAAATTGGGGACACAAGGGCTGTCGAACCTTTGATTGCCTCGTTAACGCACAAAGAATCAAAAATAAGAGAGTGTACGGCTGCATCACTTGGAAAGCTTCGCGATGCCCGTGCCGTGGGACCTCTCATTGCAGTCTTGAGTGACGAGCAGGAACGTGTGCGCTGGTACGCTGCTGATAGTTTGGGGAAAATCGGTGACCCTGTTTGTGTGGAGTCTGTCGTTAAATTACTCTCAGATACCAGTGCACGGGTAAGAGAATCCGCTGTGACGGCATTAGGACAAATCGGAAATGAACAGGCAATAGAATCGCTGATAAAAGCACTTCAGGATATCGATAAACGCGTAGCAGAACAAGCCGCAGAATCTCTGGTCAATATTAAGAAGATGAATTTTGACACTCTGGATACAGTGGCAACCACTTTTTATACCAACAAGAATTATAAAAGGGCCGTCGCCCTTCTTGAAAGACAAATCACGGAATACTCAAAACAACCAGAACTCCAGGAAAAGATTTCACAAGCGAAGATCAAGTTAGCCAAAACGCTGTCTGCAATAAAAGAGTGGCAAAAGGCGTTGTATCTTTATGAGGAAATGGTAAAGCAATTGCCCAACGACGAAACACTAAAATCGGAACTCATTCAGTGTTTAAAAGAAATGAAACAATATGACCGCGCTTTGGAATGGTACGCAGCATGGGCTAAAGAAACACCGCAAAATAATCAATTGTGCTGGCAGGGTCGTTTGGATATCGCCAGTACCATGTTCGAACAGGGGAAGTTTGAACATGTGAAGAATCTTATCGATAGCTTGCATGCAGAGGATCCCAATTTTGGCGGAGAACCATTTAAGTCCCAATTTCAAAAACTGGCGGAAAAGTGCTTGGAAGATTTAGCCAATTCTGAGAGAGTGAGTCAGATTTCAGGTACAGAACAAACCTCCAGTTTCCGGGATAGAGACTAGTTTTGGCTTGAGGTACTTATGATATCATGAAAATACTTATTGTCGGTGCTGGAGCTGTTGGGTTTAATCTGGCTAAACAATTATCAAAAGAAGGACATGATATCTCTGTTGTAGAAAAAGACCAGGATCTTGTAAAACGAATTCATGAAAAATTGGATGTTTTTGTTGTTCCAGGAAGCGCCAGTTCACCCATAGTCCTTGAAGAGGCAGGCATAAAAAATGCCGATATGGTATTGGCCGTTACAAACAGCGACGAAATCAATATGGTAGTGTGCACACTTGCACATAGTTACAGTGTTAAAACAAAAATTGCCAGAATAAGAAGTCCCGAGTTTACCGGCAAACAACCAGTCTTGCACCAAAATGGGTTCCACATCAGTCACGTGGTAAACCCGGAAAAAATCACTATCAACTCTATTTTAAATATTATTGGAACACCGGGGGCCATCTACGTGGCCGATTTCACAGAAGGTGACATCCTCCTGAGGGGATTTAATGTACCTGACGATGCCCCCATAGCACGAAAAAAACTCTCTGAATTAAGGGAAATCGAGTCGACTGATTCCTTCCTTATCGTTGCCATCCAGCGGAATGAAGAGATGGTTATTCCGACTGGTGAAACCAAAATACTCCCGCACGACAACATTTTTGTACTCGTGGCCAGGGAAGCATTGCCTTACTTCTTACCGATGGTCAACAGGCGTGCAGACGAGGTTGAAAAAATCACTATTTATGGTGTAAATCGCGCAAGCCTTGAGCTAGCAAAAAAACTGGAAGATCAAAAAATCGGGGTTACCATAATAGAATCTGATAAGGAAAAAACACAGCAAGCAGCAACGGTCCTTGATAAAACCATTATACTCCAGGGTGACGTCCTTGATATTGACCTTCTGAAAGAATCGTCCATTGATATTGCCGATTTTTTCGTAGCCTTATCCGAAAATGAGCAAACGAATATTCTCTCTTCGTTACTGGCAAAAAGGCTCGGTGCAAAAAAGGCGATCGTACTTACGGTAGACCCGACATTCGTACCAATTATCAATTCCCTGGGTATGGATATTGTGATAAATCCAAGGCTTATTACTGTAGGTTCTATATTGCAACATATCCGGCGCGGCCACACGCTTTCCGTTGTAAAATTTCATCAGAGTGAGGCAGAAGCTATCGAGTTAGTCGCCGAGGAAGGCTCTAAGATTGTGGGTAAACCTCTCAGAGAAACACCTTTTCCACAAGGTTCTATCCTCGGCGCTATCGTACGCGAAGGCGTCATGCAAATACCGGCAGGTAATACCATTATTAATCCTGACGAAAGAGTCATCGTCTTCGCCCTACCCAATGCCATCGAAAAGGTTCAATCCCTTTTCATAGGTAAAAAAGACCGGACATAAATTCACCAATTTTAACGCACGTCGATTATGAACATTTCCATTGTCCTGTATACGGTAAGCAACCTTGCGCTTATGCTGGCCGGTATACTGTTGATTCCATTAGGGGTAGCTTTTTATTATAAAGAAGATACTACAATGTGGGCCTTTATCTACACCATCATTATTGCAGGAATTTTGGGCGGTCTAAGCAAGGCATTCTTTAGAAAAAAGAAAGATATTGGCATCCGAGAGAGTATCACCATTGTAACACTCAGCTGGATCATATGTATCTTTTTGGGAGCTCTTCCTTTCAAGTTCTCAGGCGTATGTACCACATATTGTGACGCAGTTTTTGAAACGACCAGTGGTTTTACAACCACAGGTGCATCTATTTTCAGAGACGTTGAGATACTACCATATAGCATCCTTTTTTGGAGGTCATTTACTTGCTGGTTAGGCGGCATGGGAATTATCGTCATCTTCGTTGCCTTATTGCCTGCTATGGGCGTAAGCGGGTATCAACTTTTTAGCGCCGAGGTTAGCGGGCCTACTGCTGATAAATTGAAACCAAGAATAGGTGAAACGGCAAAATTGCTATGGTATATCTATCTCGCCATCACTGCCTCGATGATATTGTTCCTCTTCAGCGTGGGTATGCCCATCTTTGATGCGATATGTCATACTTTCAGTACTGTATCCACTGGTGGCTTTTCCACAAAAAATACGAGTATTGCATATTATAACAGCCTCTACATTGAAATTGTCGTCGCGGTCTTCATGTTTATTTGCGGATGTAACTTTGCACTGTATTACAAGTGTTTTCAAAAGGAATTCAAAAAGGTTCTTAAAAATTCAGAGCTTCGATTTTTTGCAGGATTAATTTTGACGGCAATTGTATTTATAGCGACAACTTTATATTTCAGCCAACCGGAATCGTATAATGGCGGAATCAAGGACGACCGTTATGACGGTTTGGGAAATTCTTTCCGATACGCCTTTTTTCAAGTGTTAACTGCATGTACCGGAGCTGGCTATGTTTCCACTGATTTTGACTTATGGCCGAATGCCTCCAGATTTCTCCTGGTTTTATTAATGTTTATTGGCGCATGCGCTGGTTCGACGGGTGGCGGTATAAAATGCGTTCGGATATTATTGTTGCTAAAATCAAGTGCAAGGGAATTTGGCAGGATATTAAGGCCGCGCATGATAAAACACGTAAAGCTCAATGGTGAGTCCGTAAGTGAAGAGATTATTACGGAAAGTTCTGTATTCTTCGTCGTATATTTAGGTTTTTTTGGTATTTTCACACTGGCATTAATGGCTTTAAATACAGACATAATTACTGCCTTTTCCGCTGTGGCGACATGCATGGCCAACTGCGGTCCTGGTCTGGCAAAGGTCGGTCCCATGGCTAACTATAGCGAAGTGGCTTATGCCGGCAAGTGGATCTTAAGTTTCTGTATGCTCTTAGGAAGGCTGGAAATTTATAGTTTAATCCTCATATTTTTACCTATTCTATGGAAACGGTAGAATTCTGTGTTATTTTTTCCCTTGACTTCCAACGATACTTTGATATTTTAATGCGGAAGACTGACAATTATGATTTTTGTCAGCATGAAGGAATATAAACAAAAACAATACGATAAAGGCAAACTCTGAGCAATCAGAGGACGCAAAGTAAAGGGTCTTTTAAGCATACAGGGAAGTAGCATAAAATACCTTTCATAAAAAGACAGCCTTACTGCCGAAGATGTTGTAAATATATCTTTGCAGTAAGGCTTTTTTATTTTCAGGATTGAAAAAGTAGAAGAACATGGAAAAACCTGTATTTGATCTCTACGGTAGTACTGTCAGTTTATTAAAATTATACAGAATGATTACCCAAAGAAAGGAAAAGAGATTCAATTGACAAAAAGAGATGATTTTCCATTGATAATAAGTCCTAACCTCGGTTGCCCGCAGATTATTTCTACTGAGGAGTTTAAGCAAGAGAAGGTGTTTTCGTTAATAATAGCCGGACAATACAGGGGAAACAAGGTTCCCATAAAGGATGATTTCACGGGAACTTTATATTTACGGCCTTCTCATAAAGGAAATGAAGATAAAAAAGATATTCCACTATCTATTAGCGATGAACCTGAGGAGATTATTCATTGGTATCAACTATCGGATTTCAATAGTGTAGACGATACGAGAGAGATTATTCCTAGTGAGTTCCATTACAATGTAATGGGTGAGAATACCCGGTATTGGAAAATCGCGGTCAGTATCGATTGTAAAAGTACAGAAGATTATGAAACTCTTCTTTTATCTCAAAAGGGAGGAAAATGCCCTCCGTGTCTTTACGATTTGGTATACAGAGACCAATCAGAAAAGTGGGAGAGGGTTAACTACCATTCTGTACAATTTGTTAAAAGCTTTGGTGATGGCTGCAAATTCATTCAGGTCACCGATCTTCATGTTGCCACGCGGAATGACGAGATCCTCGATGAAGTCTTGAAAGTAAAGTATGAGAAGAGAAGTGGAGACGACATCGCAAAGAGATACATTAACTTCAACCATAACCTGAGAAAGTTTATCCAGAAAGCAAACAGTATGGCTGAGGAGGGTGAACTTGACTTTGTTGTAATTACAGGAGATTTAGTAGATTTTGCCTTTCATGGTTGGGAAGACGAAATAAATTTAGATGAAAACAATTGGAAAACCTTCGTTAATATAATTACTGGTGCAGGAAAGGAAAAGGAACGGAATAATCCCGGTATAAAAATAGCGGTTTTTACATCAACCGGGAATCATGATTGGCGTCTTCGCCCTTACGATCCAAACATTTCAAAGTACAACCGAGACACTTTCGGCTTAATGGAAGATGAGCTTAAACACTATAGATACAAATCCTTTGATTCTTCAGAATACCCAGAGGATAAGAGGGCAAAATTGGCGGAAGAGATAACGAGCGGTGCCTTAAATAGACTTAACCTTGACGCCCTGAAAAAAACCGATAAATGGAAAATACAGTTGGAAAAGTTTCTTGGCAGTATTATAGGAACCTGGCTCATGCATATTTTGCCGCTTTTAGGATTGATAGGTATAGGAGAAAAGGTAAATCCAATAGCAAATTACGTTTCTCATTTTATAATTGCCGGAATTGCAGGAATAGCAACATGGGGGATTAATAAATTTATAAGATATCAGACGCGTAAAATAGCTGACTTCATTATAGACAATCCCCTCCATGCTGAAGCTTGCGCACTTCATTATTATTTCAGATATATAAACCCATACCTTGACTATGCCTTTTACTATGGAAACCATTGCTTTATAATTATGGATACAGGATCTGATATTTTCATTGGGCAAATTTTGGATAAGAAAGAGATTAAATACCTCAAGAAAATAGGTGTAAAGGATAATATCCTGGGAGGATCTCCCGATTCAAAGGCGTTTGATCCAGAACAGGTTTATTATAATTGGAGCCAAATAGTATGGTTAGAGAAAGTCATGAAAGCTGTGAGTAAGAAGCCAGATGCTCATGGTAGAAATTTCATCTTTTTCCACGCCCCTCCCATCAACTCACCCGAGCATGTTGATATGGATACCCTGCGGGAAGTTGAAAGAAAGGCAGGACCAAGGTGGGTTCCTGAAGAGGAATGTAATCTGACATACGGAACGATTAATTATTATCTGAGCGAGTTCTTTTATCTCTGCATGGGATACAGAGAGGGAGATCTGGTAAAACAGGACGCGGATCGTAAGTTTAAGTTAATAGACATTGTTTTTTCAGGACACGCCCACCGGAATATTGAATTTAGGATAGAGAAAGATAAAAATCATGAGATCAGGATATATCACGACAGGTACAGCGAAAATTTTAACCATGACAAGCCGTATGCATGGTGGGGGCAGAGTCCTGTAATCGTCCAAACTGCATCCTGTGGAATACGAAGGCTAGGCAATCAACCGCCATATTACAGACGGGTAGTCATAAACAAGGAGGGGCAGATTACTGAATTCTCACATGCAAATATCCCCTAGCGCTGCGTAGCTGCTCTAAAGTATTACTGTATAAAAACTTCTTTCCCCATTTTCATGAGGACAAGTTTTGAGGAAGTTTTTTACCTCTCCTTCATCGTTCGACTGAGCTCACGACGAAGTCCCCTCCTTGCGAAGGGGGGAAAGAGGGGCGGTTATTTTGGCTGCGGCTTCGCCACATTATGTAATCTATCATAGTATTCTATCATTTACTAATTAGTGATAATAAGTATTCATCTTTTATACCGGGAGGAACGCAATGAGCACAAAGTTATCTAATTCAATAACAGAACTGAAAGATCGTTATGGAATTATAGTCATTGGTTCAGGTTATGGTGGCTCAATAACTGCGGCAAGATTGGCAGCAGCAGGATATGAGGTCTGTCTTCTCGAAAGAGGTAAAGAGTGGATACCGGGCGAGTTTCCTGATGAAATCGATGAAGTAACTGCACAGTTTCGTTCAGATAGCAATCCATTAGGATTATATGACTATCGTGTAACTGAGGACGTTGATGTTTTTGTGGGCTGTGGTCTTGGTGGGACATCTTTAATTAATGCGAACGTCATCTTTAAACCGGAAGACGACGTTTTTAACAACACCAGATGGCCTGACGAGATTCGTGAAGACCAGGATAATGGCAAACTCAATAAATATTTTGAAAAAGTAAATGACATGTTACAGGGCGCTGTCTATCCGGACAACCGTCCATCTGTGGGGAAAATAAAAGCGCATGAAAAATCAGCCAAAGACCGTCCCGGTAAATACTATAAACTGAATCTGGCAGTTAATTTTGAAAAATATAATGATGAACCCAATCATGTTGGTGTACATCAAAGACCTTGCATTTTATGTGGCGACTGCATGACCGGCTGTAACGTCCTGGCTAAGAATACATTATACATGAATTATCTTCCTTTTGCGAAAAGTCAGGGCGCATTCATTATAACGGAAATGGAAGTCAACTACATTAGTAAAGCCGATGGTGGTGGTTATTTTGTGCATTGTACCTCCCATTCGGAGGACAAAAAATCCAGGTTTATTCATGCAAATGTCGTCATTATAGCTGCCGGTGCCTTGGGATCTACGCATATACTGTTGAATTCCCGCGATCGTGGTCTTGCCGTTTCTGATAAGCTTGGGCATTATTTTTCCGGAAATGCAGACTCATTTGGGGTTGGTTATAATAATGACCAGAAAACCGATGTGCTCGGTTTTGGCAATATTCGAGACAAACGTTCGAAGATTCAAGTCGGTCCTTTGATCCTCTCTGTTATCGATTATCGCAGGAAAGAACTGGATCTGAAAGACCGTTACATCATAGAAGAGGGTGATTTTCCTCGGGCATTCGTAGACTTTACCCGGTACGCTATGCCAAAGATCAGTGCGGCTGTCGGCCATGACACCGATTTCAGTGTCATTGATGAGGCTTCAGAAGCCGCACGGGTGGTGAGAGATATTGCACATTATGATGCAAAAGGTGCCCTGAACCATTCCATGTTATATCTGGGAATAGGGCACGACAGCGCAGATGGCGTTATTGCTGTTGACCCTGAAGGGAAGATACGCATTCACTGGGCAGCAGCACCGTCCAAACCAATTTTTCAAAAGATTGATGATGAAATGAAACAACTAACGAAAGCACTGGGAGGGACTTACATCAGGAATCCCAGGTGGACGCCGTTCTTTGGCAGGAATATAATTACGGTTCATCCGCTGGGGGGTTGTGCTATGGGCAAAAGTGCTGATATAGGCGTTGTTGATCATCGCGGGAGGGTCTTTGATCCGGCACAAGATACATTAGGCTCAGTTCATAATGGACTGTTTGTTGCTGATGGTTCAATAATTCCAACCTCGTTAGGAGTGAATCCGTTTTTTACTATCTCCGCTTTATCTGAACGAATCGCTGACCTGATCGTTCAGGATACCATCATAAATAAGAAACCAAGGGAAGGCGGTCTCCCCCCTCCGTCGGTTATTTCACCTCTTGTAGGAATTGAATTTACCACAGAGATGAATGGCTATTTTACGGAGAGTGTGACAAATGCAAAAACACCTGAAGATTACTGTAAAGCTGAAACTCGTGGAAAACAGGAAGGGAACAATATCGGCTTTAAACTAACAGTGTACATAGACAGTGTCGATAAATTTGTGATTGAACACGCACATGATGCTCGTGCAGAAGGCCATATAAAGATAAGAAGCATGAAGCAAATGGTTGAACAAGGGCGGTTTAACTTGTTCATCAAAGACCCGCAAATACATACAAAACGTATGCTCTTTTCATTACAATTCCTCGATGACGATGGCCAACCTTACTTGCTAGACGGCTATAAAGAGATTCGGGATGACCCTGATTTTGATACCTGGGAAATATGGAAAGATTATACAACCCTTTTCGCTACGATTTACAAAGGGAATACCACTCAAGACCCTGTATTAGGGCAAGGAATTATTCGTATACATTTACATGATATTACCGAACAGTTAGCCACTATTAGGGTTCGTAATGCGCCCAATTTCAAGACAGCACTCAGTACTAAAAACAAATTTATGTCCTTTTTCTTTGGTGAATTATATGAAACATATGTGAAACATCTCTTGCCCAGTCAACAAACTCATGGATGAGAGATGCTCCTGCTTTCGTGCACATGGAGTGATAGTGTTAAAAGAGACAATGAGCAGGGAAAGGAGGCCCCCACATACAGCAGATTATCTGAAAATATCTTCAGCCTAAAAAAACATTCGTTTTATTGCAAATCTTTTCAAAGTGGAGAATGATATGATCCGCATAGTATTAATCTCAAGTATATTTTTGTCTGCTTTTGTTGGATGCAAAAAACCAGAGACCGGAGTAAGTGAAGCAAAATCTGAGGTAGAAGATATCGCAGCCTGGTTGAATCCCAGAGTGAAACGCAATCAGGGTCGCCCCTGGGTACTTTGGCAATGGTTTACGGGAACACGTTATGATACCGCCGCACATCAATTAACACAAGCTATTGGTATTGCTGCCGCATTAGGTGAGCTAGAAAAGTTCCGTATAAATCTTGTGGCCAAGAATATGCACGATACCAATGGCGCATGGGGTGACCGGGGCCAGCAAACAGGAGACGAACGGCGGGTTGTCTGGAAGGCGATGCGGGATGGTTCATCTTGCGGGGAAAGGAGTATGAAAAATCCCGTCTACCGCGCACGAGCCCTCGATGGACGCTGTAACGATTTTGACAACCCATTGATGGGCTCCGTAGGTCAACGATTCGGGCGGAATGTAACCATTGAGACCGCTAATATATCTATCATTGATTTCCATCGCAAAGTGGCTTCTTCGCAGGAAGCGGGTGAACCTAATCCCCGCGTTATCAGCGAACGACTTTTAGTGAGAAAAGACCCCTTTAACCATCATGCAGCTCCATTTTTTAATCTTTGGGCCTCTGCCTGGATCCAATTTATGACCCATGATTGGTTTTCTCATACCCGTGATGGGTGGAACGATAATAGCAATACCTTTTCCGTTTCTGAAAGCAAATTGCAAAACTTACCGAAAGTCGGTCAAGAGGGTGGTTGGGAGGTGGCACGAACTCCCCACGACGACCAAAAAGATTTGGCTGGCTTTAAAAACATTCCAGTGGAAACATGGAAAAATACGGTGACCTTCTGGTGGGATGCCTCGCAACTTTACGGTTGGGACCAGGAAACGCAACAAAGAGTGATCGATCCCAAAGACAAAGCCAAATTAAAAGTGTCGGAAACTGGTGTGCTCCCCACTTACAGTGAAGTTGGACTCCATCCCCCCAAAGGCTTCCTTGACCAGGAAATATCAGCTTTTGCAGATAACTGGTGGATAGGCCTTAGTTTGATGCACACTATGTTTTCTAAAGAGCACAACTATATCGTTGATCAATTGAGGCAAAACGCTGCCCCCCCGAGTGGGGCTGCAGCATGGAGTGATGAGGAACTCTATGATACCGCCAGACTAATCGTCTCCGCATTACTGGCCAAAATTCATACCATTGAATGGACACCACAACTTCTTTATAATCGGCTGGGGGACATGGCTATGCATACCAATTGGCAAGGCTTGTTGCGTAGCACTCAAGGGGATTCCTTATTTAAAGAGGAAATCATGCGCATAGCCATGGAAGGCTCTAAGAAAGCTATCAACAACTTCACCGCTACATTACAAAATCTTCGCAAAGATGAGTTGGTCAGCCTTGCGGTTACGGGCACTGGAATCATGGGGATGCCCAGAGCTGAACATTTTGGTGTCCCATTCACCTTAACGGAGGAATTTACTTCTGTCTATCGGCTCCATCCCACTATACCAGATTATTTAGCAATTTATGATGCTGACGTACTTTCCCAAGGTGAAGTGCGACAATTTAGCGGCAGAGAGTTAGAAAGTAAGGTGCCTGGTATAAAAACCGTTCAGGACCAAATCGCCATCGTCGATACCGTCAGGGAGGGTTCGAAACATTTTATACGGGGAATCGGGATCGATAGCATCGCATTGTCTTTTGGCCTTACCGGCTGTGGGCAACTCACCCTCGAAAATTTTCCCCGTTTTATGACTGAACTTACAGTACCCCAGGCACCCGGAGGTAAAATTGACCTTGCTGCAATGGACATTATTCGGGATAGAGAGCGTGGGGTCCCGCGCTTCAATGAATTTCGCCGGCAACTGCAACTGAAACCTTTGAAGGATTTTACCGATTTTATCGACAAAGAGCTTGTGTGGGAAATTGAAAACAAGAGATCGCGTGATTTCCGTAAAGATCCCAGTCTTACCGCTGACGAACTTCAGGCAAAACAAGCAGAACTGAAACGTCAGCAACGGCTGGTGGAAGAAATGCGCAAGGTTTATGACAGCGACATTGAAAAAGTAGATCTTCTGGTTGGTCTCCTCGCCGAGTTCTCACGGCCGCATGGCTTCGTGATCAGTGAAACTCAGTTTCAGGTTTTTATTTTAAACGCTTCCCGAAGGTTGTTTAGCGATCGTTTTTTTACCGAACATTATCGGCCAGAATTTTATACCCGGTGGGGATTCGATTATGTGAATACCACTAATATGGTGGATGTCATCAGACGGCAGTTTCCAAAACTTCGGCCAGCATTACGTAATGTTAAAAATCCCTTCGATTTATGGGATCGGGAAAGATCTGATTTTGCCCTGGAATATCAGATAAGAGGAGACTTTTTAAAGGATTAGTATGAAATAAACAGGTAATTTAAACTATTGGGAGATTTAAACGTGGAAGATCTTTCAGGTAACGAACTCATCGCGAGAAGTCTTGCTGCCAATGGAATCAATTATGTTTTTACTACATCTTCAGACAGACTTGGCCCTCTCAGAGCGTGTTTAGAAAAGAAGGCGAGTATAAACGTAATTATTGCGAGAACTGAAGGGGCAGCGGCCTTAATGGCAGATGGTTACATTAGGCGTTCCGGGAAGTTTGCCGTTGTATTAACTGATGACAATGGCAGATCATTATCGCAGATTTACGGAGTTGCAAATTCCTGGGCTGATAAGACCCCTTTGCTTTCTTTGTCAATTTGCAATGATGATGAAGTTGATTACAATAAAGGGTTCAACAGATACAGATTTGACCAAAATACAGTGTATCATGAGATTACCATTTGGAGGAAACGGATCAATACACTTTTGAGCATTCCAGACACTATAAAGAAGGGAAAACTTGAAAGTACCAGGCATAAAAGAGGTCCGGTACATATTGACATACCTTTCGGATTATTAGAGAAAACAATCTCTTTTGATACTACCGTATTCTCACCGCCATCTTCATCTGTTACAACCGAAATGAGACCCATAAGGCTGGCCGGAGATAAACTTAAAATTGAAAAAGCAGCATCGAGTATTAAAAATGCAAAAAAACCTCTCATCTTTTGCGGGGGAGGAGTGAAAGTCTCTGAGGCCTATGAAGAGGTTATTCGTTTTATTGAAGCGTTTAAGATTCCTGCTGCTACAACAATGGGTGGTTTCGGCTCTATACCGTCAGATCATGAGTATTGCCTTGGCGGGCCGGCCTATACAACGGGTGAGGCCTTTCATGTTGCTATCAAAGATGCTGACATTGTACTGGCGCTGGGAGTAAGCTTTTGTGGATTAGACGGATTTGGTCTTCCTCCTTTATGGTCTGACAAGATTAAATTTATTCATGTCAATGTAGATCCGCTTCAGATTGGTCTGAACGTATCTCCCGAGATATCAATATTGGGGGATGTTAAAACTGTTCTTAATCAATTAACAGAGCAATTGCGTTCTGAAGGTTTTAGCGGAAAACCTGCATGGAGGTCATGGGCAAAGTATCTTTCTCATCTGAAAGAGGGCCGGTACAAGAGACTTAATAAATTTATCAATAAAAAGTGGCCGGTTATACAACAGGGAAAAGTCATACAAGAGCTGGGGAAAGTCATAAAGAGGGATGATCTGGTCTTGGTACTGGATGGAGGTAACACACCAGTTTTTTTTGCTACGCATGCGCCTTCACTGGGGCCCCGGCAATCTTTTTATCCTTTTGGCATGGCCGCAATTGGTTGTGGGATACCTTATGCCATTGGGGTTCAATTAGCCTCACCGGGGAAACGGGTTATGCTGATAAGCGGTGATGGGTCATTTTTGTACCATATCCAGGAACTCGAGACCATTTGCAGGCTAAACTTACCTATTATGATAATAATCTCCAATGATTCTGCATGGAATATGATCAGGGCGATGCAGTATTTCATGTTTGCAGGAAATTTTGTTGGCACTATGCTTCCTGACATTGATTACTCAAAAATAGCCCGGGGATTTGGCTTGCCTGCAACACGGGTGGATAAGGTCGAGGACATACTACCCGCGTACGAAAAAGGGGTAAGTGAAGGCAGAGCTGCGCTCGTTGATATTATAACTGACAAAAACAATTTTCCGGACTGTCTGTCGAGTTTCTCTCTTATTGAGTTTGATGGTTTATTGAAGCTTTTAAATCCGATTAAGGTATTAAAGAGTTCATTATTGATAATGAAATTAGGATGGAGCAAGGTGTTCTTTAATCTTACCTATATCAGGAAAGCTTTATTGAGGGTGAACATAATGGCCAGGTGGAGGTCTTAAAAATGAAAATAATCACTGGGGGGGCATTGCTTTTAGATGTACTTGTTCAATGTGGAATCAAGTATGTGTTTTCTATATCCGGAGAACACATAGGCACAGTATATGATGCATTTGAAAAATTCCCGGAAATTAAGCTGATTGTCCCACGCTGTGAAACTGCCGCAGCTCTCATGGCATCCGGCTATACTGCCTCTACAGGATGCTCAAGCGTAGCAATGTCAACGGTCGGGGCTGGGGTCATATATGAAGTTTCAGGGCTGTCAAAGGCGTGGTTCAATTATCTGCCTGTTTTATCTATTGCCCCACAGCTTCAAAGCTGGAAAATAAAACCGCATCAGGAAAATTTACAAGGTTGTAATCAGGATGAAATATTTTTCCCTATTACCAAATGGAATACTATCGTTTACACCTGGGAGAGAATACCCCAAATGATTTACAGGGCGTTCAGGGAGGCGTGGCAAGGTATACCAGGACCGGTACATGTTGATATCCCTGTGGATGTATTGTTCAGATACAAGGTACTTACAAAAAAGAAAAGGCAGAGTATAATGCCTCCTGCCGAGAGGACGATGTATAGAGGTAACATAGTGGGAGACTCCTTTTATCTGAAAGAAGCCTGTGAGACAATTCAAAAGTCTGAAAGGCCTATTATTGTTTTAGGTCAGGGTTTTGGACGTCCCGGGCGATATCAGGAGATGAAAGAGACCGCAAATAAACTGGGAATACCTGTTATAACTACAGTGCACAGTTCCGGAGTTTTTTGTGGTGATGATAATTGTTATGCTGGAGATGCTTCGTTATTCGTGAATTCAAAGCTAGGAATTGAATTATTGAATAAGGCGGATCTTTTCATTATTGCAGGAATCGATCCTTATTCAGAACGTATTCTCTCTGAGATGAAAAATTCTTCGCATTTAAAGAGTATTATCCAGATAGAAATTGATCCGTCAGCTTTTGCAGACAGCATTCCTAACCTTTGTCCCGTACATGCAGATCCCAAGAGTAGTTTCTCTTATTTTGAACGAGAAGCGAAAACGAATAAAAACGCTTTCCGTACATGGAGGGATGATTTCTATAAAAATTGCGACCTATTAGCAGGAGAGTTGTCAAAAGGGTTTGACGATGCAGGGAAAATATTTGCTTCACTTAAAAATATTTCTTCCGGCACTGATATCTTTATCGTTGATGGGAAAGAGTTATCACTTGCAGCATCTTGTTTCTTTAGAAAGGCCATCTATAAAAATCTTTTTATCATGGATGACCGGGACATACCAGGGGCTGGACTCCCTTTTGCGATAGGTGCAGCGATTGGTAATCCAGATAATAACGTAGTTCTTATCACGGATAAGAATTCACTTTTTTACCATATAAGAGAATTACAACCAGCCGTTTCAGCAGGATTAGAGTTTACTATCATATGCGTGGATACTATAAATAAAGACAATAATGTAGCAAACACGAGATTAGCATTGGAAGGCATGGACTGCCCTGTAAAGGAGATAGACCTTTTGTCAATAAAAAGGGATGATATAGTTAAGGGCAAAATCAAAACACCTTGTGCAATAATAATAAAGTGAAATTCTTTCGGTGGGCATGGATAGTAAGGCGGAAGAATTTAATGGGATTTCTGTGTTGGATACACATCTCCAGAAAGGCTCCCGTGATGTTGTTATATACTTTGCATTGCTGAGATAACACTATGCAGAACCTCCCGGAAGTTTGGAAGAAGATGATAGAGATAAATATCTTTTATGAAGAGAGGAAATTAAGGGTCAGACCTTCGTTATTCAATAATTAATTGTTTTTTAACACATCGATTTCTTTCTGGAATTTTCTCTCTCTTTTTATCCGGGTTTCTACTCGCTTTAGCGTTTCACCTGAGGAATTTCTTCGTCAGGTTTCCGCCTCTGTGACATACCTCTTATCTTTGCTATGAATATTTTATTGCCGAGGAGAACTCCAGCTTCCACATCTTCCAGGGGATTGTTTCTTTCTCCTGTACCTTCCTTTACAAAATCTCCGTATGCCTTCATTGCAGCAGTTTTTGACTTGGAAAAGTAGGAAAGTGTTTCTGCTGTATCTACTATTGATTCTTTTTCCTTATAAGCACCGATATATTCCCTATAACTTGTCCACCTATAATCCTCTGATCTTTTATGCCTTTTGTTTATATAAATCGTATAACTTGTGTTAATATTTTGCATGATTTGAGAGATATTTGCCTTTGGTGTTTCCAGAAAAAGGTGATAGTGATTTTCCGGCAGGGCATATGCATGGAGGTGGTATCCATATCTCTCCTTTGTTCTTCGTAAGATATCCAAAAACTTTTCCCTATCTTTATCATCAAGGAATATTCTGACTCTCAGATTGCCTCTTGATGTGATATGATAAAAAGCACCTTCAAATTCCAATCGTAATGGTCTTGCTATAGTGCTTTATTTTTAACCACTACGTACAGTTTGTCAATTGAAATATGAAGGTTTGATCCCCATGAATGTTGACCCCATGAATGCTACTTTGGAGGATAGCCCGTAACGGCCAATTCTGGAAAAACGACAAGATCGACGTTTTGTCTCATGGCACGATCGATGTACGAGCATATTTTTTCGGTATTCCTTTGAAAGTCACCTACTGTTTGATTAATCTGTGCCAGTGCAATTTTCATGGCTTTTAATTTAATATGTAAGTGCGCCTTTAGCAAACAAATTTTATTCTTTTGGATTGATTTTAGCACAAAATTAGTACAAATTATGACACATGAATTTGCTAAAATACACCTCTCGGAAAAAACCTGGAAAGATTCGCCCCCGTTCTTTCCCCGGAAAAAAATGAAAAAAACTTGCATTCTTTTTTATTTTTGTATTATTATCCTTTTTAAAGAAGAAACAATTTCGTATTATCTTGTTATGCGGCTTAACCCAGCCAAAGGGTTTGCGAACCATAGGAGTAATTAGTGTCCTTTCACTCTAAATTGATTGACCTGTTCAGAACAGACGTGCGCTTTGCGGATGATGAAGAGAAAATTGATTGATCCCCACTCAGGAACTGGGGGGTGGAGAATCGAAACGCGAAGACGCTAAAAATTGTTTTTATCCAATACAATAATTGTGGAGGACGACCTGGTTGTTGGATTTGGCAATGTTCTTGGTGACGATAAACAGCCAAAAGCGCAAACAGAAAAACGTGGCAACCGATACTATGTATATCCAATTGACAAGGACAAAGTAGAACGAAAATGGAGATATGCCAGGCAAAGCGTGGAAGAAATCAAACACTTGCTGCGGGCAAAAAAGACAAAAGACGGATGTGATATTGAAATCGGTAAGGATTTTGAGACAATTGGCAAAGAGCCAAACGGTTTCGAAAAACAGAAACACGGGCAGAATTGCTCGACAAGAACCAATTGTATGTCAACCTTTCCGAAATTGACGACGTGCAACTCAAGGTCAGCGAAGAGGAGAAGGAACTGAACAAAAAGTTTTATGGAGAATCCCAATGAGCGCAGAGGATATTCGCTGGATACAGCGGTACAACCATTTTGATAAGGCGCTAAACCAATTGACAAAATTTATAGAGAAAGGCGATCTGAGTGAGCTCGAAAAACAGGGGCTGATTCAGGCGTTTGAATATACTTATGAATTAGCTTGGAACACTATTAAAGATTACTTCGAAGCCCAGGGAGAAACCGACATACACGGCAGTCGTGATACCTTTCGTCTGGCATTCAGACGAGGGCTGATTGAGAACGGCAAAACATGGATGGATATGATTAAGAGCAGAACTTTAACGACTCACACTTATAATGAAAACATTGCCGAAGAGGTTTGCTCTGCTATTGTCAATAAATATTATCCTGAATTCGTTGCGTTCCGAACCAGGTTGCAAAATTTTATGGAGAAGAACTAATGACAAACCGCTTTGGTCTTGAGGAAAGCGACATACAAGCCATTTGCGCCATATTTGCCCATTATCCTCAGGTGGAAAAGGCGATCCTCTATGGCTCACGCGCCAAAGGTAACTTCAAAAACGGCTCTGATATTGACCTGACGCTATTCGGAGGGGAGGATTTGACGCTTGATATTCTCTACAGCATCACGGACGAGATAGACGACCTGCTCCTGCCCTATACCTTCGACCTGTCCATCTTTCGGCAAATCAGCGACCCTGATGTGATTGACCATATACAGCGGGTGGGGGTTGTGTTCTATCAGAAAGCAACGGAGACATCCCACGTCTGAGTCATTTCTCTGCGAGCAACTGGACACGCTTTCCCAATGAGGCAATATCGAGAAAAAAATTCCCGACAGTGTCGCTCAAAATCTGAACCAGCACTATGAACTGCGCCCCTATCAGATAGGAGCCTTTGCGCGTTTTTTCCATTGCTATAATAACGATTTTCCGAACAAAGCATATCCCCTGCACTTACTCTTCAACATGGCAACGGGTAGCGGCAAGACGCTCATCATGGCAGGACTGATTCTCTACCTTTACGAGCAGGGTTACCGCAACTTCCTGTTCTTTGTCAACTCAACAAACATCATCGAAAAGACAAAAGATAACTTTCTTAATCCCGCCAGCATCAAATACCTGTTCAATCAGGACATTCACATCGCTAGCCACCGCGTGTGTGTCACGCCTGTTGAGAACTTTGAAGCGGTCAACCCCAGCGACATCAACATCTGCTTTACTACAATCCAAAAACTGCACTCCGGCCTAACCAGCGAGAAAGAGAACGCCATTACCTTTGAAGACTTCCGCAAGCACAGGGTCGTGCTGATCGCAGATGAAGCGCATCACATGAATGCCAAGACCAGAGCGCAGGGTGTGCTGTTTGAGAGTTGGGAAAACACCGTCGAGCGCATCTTTACGCAGAGTGAAGGCAACCTGCTGCTGGAATTCACGGTCACGCATGATTACGCCACGCCCGCGATGGTGGAGAAATACCGCAATAAGGTCATCATCCGCTAAGACCTGCTCCAATTCCGCAACGATTGCTACTCGAAAGATATCGTCATTATTCAATCGGATTTTGGCCAGCGCGAGCGCATCCTGCAAGCCCTGCTTCTGAATCAATACAAGCAGGTGGTGGCGGCAAAATACCGCATCAATCACAAACCCGTCATCCTGTTCAAAGCCCAGCGCACCATCGAACAATCCAGGCAGGTTAAGGCCGAATTTCACACCCTCATCAGAGGTCTTACGGCAAAGGACATCGCCCGCATCCGTAAATCAAACATCCCGCTGGTGCAACGGGCATTTCATTTCTTCGACGAAAATGGCATCAGCGATGAGCAATTGGCGGAACGTCTGAAACGGGAGTTTCATCAAGACTTTTGTCTCTCTGTGAATGACGAGAAAGAAAAAGAGAATTATCAAATCCTTGTCAACACCCTCGAAGATAAAGCCAACCACATCCGCGACATCTTCGCCGTGCAAAAACTCAACGAAGGGTGGGACGTGCTGAACCTGTTCGACATTGTTCGCTGTTATGAGATACGTGATTCAGGCCACAACAAACTCGGGGCAACGATGCTCTCTGAAGCGCAACTCATCGGGCGCGGGGCACGTTATTTCCCGTTTGTTCTTCCTCAAAGTAGCAACCGATTCCGCCGCAAATTCGACAGCGACCTTTAACACGAACTGTGCGTGCTGGAAGAATTGCGCTATCACAGCATCAATGACTCGCGCTACATTGCTGAAATCCGACAGGCGCTCATTGAGCAGGGCATGATGGACGAACGAGAAGTGACCCGCGAACTGAGACTGAAAGAATCGTTCAAGAAAACACCATTTTACAAGTATGGGATTATTTGGCTCAATGACCGCCAGCTAAAAGATTACCAACGCGTCAAGTTCTTTGCCGATTTGGGCGTGAAGAAGCGAAACTACATCCACCTTATCGCCACAGGTCGCGGCGGTGCTACCCCTGCGCTGGGAAGCGGGGAAAAGGGCGCTGTCGTGAATGACGAAACCCGACGGGACGTGAAGGTGCGGGATATCGAGCGCAACATTATTGAATCCGCCATTGCCCGTAATCCATTCTTTACCTTTGCATCGTTGAAACGCTATTTTCCTCATCTTACCTCCATGCGCGACTTTATTACTGGTGAAGATCATCTTGCCGGATTAGAAATCACCTTTCAGTGCAATATGTACGGGTTGGATAACAGCCGTGCCGAAAAACTCGCCGCTGTGCAGGGCCTGCTGGCGCAAATCGAAGCCGAAATCCATGCCAACGTTACTGATTACGAAGGCACGCGAGGGTTCAGATGTGGTGGGGTATGCGAAGTGTTCAAAGACAAGGTGTTGAAATTTGACGCGAAAAATCCCCGCGCCGCAGATGACGCACAGTTTGAGCATTTTGTCTCTGCCAAAGATTGGTTTGCCTTCAACACCATTTACGGCACATGCGAAGAAAAAGCCTTTGTACGTATGCTGGATCGGCAGATGCAAAAACTGCAAGAGCAATACGAGCAAATCTATCTGCTGCGTAATGAAGGGCACTTTGCCATCTACAACTTTGCCGATGGTCAAGCCTTTCAGCCAGATTTCGTATTGTTCCTGCGCGAGAAAACCGGCAAGTTGCTTATCTACCAGCTTTTCATCGAGCCAAAGGGGAGACACCTCAAAGAGTATGACCGATGGAAAGAGACCTTCCTGAAAGAAATCACTTCCAAGTTTGGCGGTAAACCGCTGATGTTTGGAGACAAGAAATATCGTTTGATTGGTGTACCATTCTATAACAACGAAGACGAAAATCAATTCAGGGCAGGTCTTGAGTCTGTATTGAACTAATTGAGACAAGCGCACGTTTCTTCATAAGCAAAAGGCGGTGTAACTACCTTTTGGTTGTCATTTTGAAAGATTTGGCTTATTTTCCTTAATTTTAGGTTTAGGTTAAACAGGCCCTTCAAACAACGCAGCCAACGGTATATTAATGTCCTTCAGTATTTTTTCAGCCTCGTGTCTCTTTGCCTCCAGTCCTTTGCTTTTGGTAACAGGGTAGGTTTCAGCATCGGTTAACCGTTTGAAGGGTACTGGCAGGTGTGTAAGGTTGTTTGATGTGGTACGTTGGATTTCGTGCACTGTTGGCAGGTCGTAACATATCTTACCATTTTTTATAACAGGTATTAAAAGGGATATTCCCTGCAAATTTTCACCTTCAAGCCCGATTACATCGTTTACAAAATTATCCGCTTTATCGATGATGCGATATACCTGTTTTTTGCATGGGTACGTAAGTTTGTCTTTACTGAATTTCATCCTCGGAATAATTTTCCCATTATGCTCCTGCTCAACTAACTTATAGACGCCACCCAATGCGGGAGCATCTTTGGAAGTTACCATCTCGGTACCCACGCCAAAGGAATCAATGGGTGCACCATTCCTTAACAAATTATCAATACGATCTTCATTGAGATCGCCACTGGCAACGATCTTGACATGTTGTAACCCTTCAGTATCTAAAATACTTCGTACTTTCTTGCTAAGTTCCAATATGTCTCCGCTGTCAATACGAACACCCTTCAGCTTCTTACCAATCATGGCCGCATGCCTTGCTCCGGCCAGGGTATCATACGTATCAATGAGCAGGGTAGTATTATCAGGAAATATTTCGTGAAATTTATAGAATGAATCTTGTTCATTTTCAAAGGCCATGACCCACGAATGGGCTACTGTTCCTACTGCTGGTATGCCCAGTTCACAGGCCGCAAATACATTGGAGGTACCCTTGCATCCACCGATAAAACACGACCTTGCTGCAAGGACACCTGCCTGAGGACCATGGGCACGACGAGTACCAAAATCAATTACCTCTCGCCCCTGGGCTGAAGATACGACCCTTGACGCCTTTGTGGCTATTGAGGTCTGGAAATTAATGATTGAAAGAAGATACGTCTCTACAATCTGTGTCTCAATAATAGGGGCAGTAACCCGAAGCATGGGCTCATCCGCAAAGACAATTGTTCCTTCGGGCATAGCGTAAACGTCTCCACGGAAAGTAAAATTTTTTAAGTATTCAAAGAATTCCTGACCCACATTGTGAAAGATAGGTAGCCGTCTTAAAAATTGAATAGTTTTTGGTGAAAAGGTAATATGGGTCAGATAGTGCAGCACCTGTTCCAGTCCTGCGACAACGAGATAAGAGCGATTTTTCGGTAAGTGGCGAACGAACAATTCAAAAGTTACGACATCGTGCATCTTCTGTTCAAAGTATCCGGCAGCCATACTCAGTTGATAAAGGTCTGTAACGATGCCAAGTGAATCTTCAGTCAGGAACAGGGATTTTGGTTCTTTCATAACCCACGGAATAATTGTTCTTTAGCCCTTTACACACTGCAGGATGGATTCCTTCAGGTTGAAGGGGCTTAAGTAAATGTAGCATAGCAAGGTATGGAAAGAAATCAACCCTTTCTTCCGTCTTTTCTAATCAGAATATGCATAAAGAAGCATGGAAGAGACAGCAATGGCAGCTGTTTCGATCCGCAATGTCGAAAGACCCATGCTGACGGGTATGCAGCCTGCTTTCTCTGCTGTTTCAATTTCACTTGGGGTAAAACCACCTTCCGGCCCTATGAGACAAATAATCTTTTTACCTGATGGGTGTTCACTTAATAGACGTTTTAATGTCTTCGTATGGGGTTCGGTGCATGCAATGAGTGAAAGGTCGTAATTGCGAATGTTTTTTATTAAATCGTCCAAAGACATGATATTTTCTACATTAGTGACAAAGTTTCGTTTACACTGTTTGGACGCCTCAGTTGTGATTTTATTCCATCTTTCAATCTTTTCAGCGGATTTGTCTCGGATATCTATGACACTTCGTTTGCAGTGGAGGGGGATCAGGTTCTTTACGCCTAACTCTGCACATTTTTGAATGAGAAAGGTCACGAGTTTCCCTTTGGGGATAGAAAAGGCAATAGTAATATCAATACCGGGTTCTCTATCGACAGATTTGCACTCCTCAATGAATATCTTTAATTTGTCACTTAAAATTTCAGTAACATGTGCAAGGTATTCAAACCCTTTCCCATCAAAAAGGGTAATTTTTGTCCCCAGTTTTGCTCGTTTTACATGCAGGATATGATGAGCTTCGTCACCATTCAACCAAATTTCACGAGTTGAGGGTGCATATGGTAGGTAAAAACGGTCTTGATGCATTTATACGGTCAAGGTATGCTTGATCTGACTGCGCTCTCTGGCAAAATTGATTATTGTATGGTTGGGGCAAACCTCAACACATTTTCCACAGGAGGTACATTTGTTATAATCAATTACGGCAAGATTGTTTTGCACGTGGATGGCATCGTATGGACATATCTTCTCGCACTGTTTACAAGCTATACAAGAATCCTGACAAATCTTTTTCGCTACTGCGCCTTTATCAAGGGATTTGCATCGCACGTGCACCATTTTGGATTCTGGCAATATACTGATAATCTTTCTGGGACAAACAGCTGCACATTTTCCACAGCCTGTACACCGCTCCTCAATTACCTTGGGAAGATTATCTTCCCCCATATACATCGCCTCAAATTTACAGGCCTCTACGCAGGTACCCAAACCCAAACAGCCGTAATCACAACCTAAAAAACCCCCGCCAACAATATTTGCAGCACGGCAATCTTTAATCCCATGATAAACAAATTTATCCTTAACTCCCCTCGCATGGCACATTACAACGGAAACAACACGTTCTCTATTTTCAAATTTGACCCCCATAACGTTTGCAACAAGCTTTGCCACCGCGGCTTGTCCTACCGTACAACCTGTTACAGGCGCCTTGCCTTCCACTACTGCCTGGGCAAAACCACTGCAACCGGGTTGGCCACATGCCCCACAATTTGCACCAGGAAGCACTTCATTAATGCTGTCAATGCGGGGATCGACCTTCACGGCAAATTTATCTGAGGCAATGGCAAGACCTATCCCAAAGACCATGCCTAAAATGACTAACGTAATTGCTGCTCCTAAAAGTAAACCCATTTGATCTTCCACCAAAAAATTACTATTTTAAAAATTCCAATATGATATAAAAATTCTTCAATTAAACACATCCTTAGAGTCTATTTCTAATCCTTCCAATATTTTAGACTTCACTATCCCTTCTCTTTTTGATTTGCAAAATTCCAGGTATTCACCTTTTTCTAAAGTTAAGACCTCAATAACTCTTTCTTCAGGAAATAGTATCCAATATTCTTTTACACCGTATTTTCTATATATTTCCTTCTTTTCCACCGTATCATAAAAAGCGGACGACGGGGATACTATTTCAACAATAAGGTCGGGTATGCCATGGATTGCAGTCTTGCGTATTATACCTTGGTTTTCACTGGTAATAAAAACGATATCCGGCTGAAATACCTCGTCATCATCGAAAACGACATCAATTGGGGCATCAAAAACCTTCCCAAGCCTCTTTTCTTTTACAAAGTTCCAGATAAGAAACTCTAAATTCCTTGACACACCTTGGTGGTCTGTTGATGGCGCTGGAACCATACATAATTCCCCGCTTAAAATTTCGTAGCGATTATTGTCATCAATCTTTAAATAATCAGCATATGTCATTTTTTTCCTGGTAGTTACAGCGGCCATCGCTTATTCCCTCTATTTGATTACGCATTATAAGTTTGCTCGTGGAGCATCTGTTCTATGGGTTAAAACATAAAATAGCTACAATTAGTTCCGTTATGCCATGGTTCCGATCATTCTGTGTATCGCTTGTCCTGCTGGCACCATCGGAAAGACATTCTCTGTTGGGTCAATCCTAAAATCCATAATGACAGGACATTTGATAGAAAAAGCCTTTTCTATCGTTGGTCGTACTTGTTCTTTTTTCTCCACTAAAAATCCTTTTGCGCCGTATGCCTCAGCCAACTTGACAAAATCAGGATTACCATTCAAATTAACACCGGAATACCGTTTATTGTAAAATAGTTCCTGCCACTGTCGTACCATTCCCAGATAACCATTATTCAAAATAGCTATCTTTACAGGGATATTTAAACGTGCAACGGTACTGAGTTCCTGGATGTTCATTTGGATACTACCATCACCGGCAATATCCACAACAATTTTGTCTGGACATCCCAATTGAGCACCGATTGCGGCAGGAAAACCATAACCCATCGTACCCAGTCCTCCTGAAGACAGAAATGTCCGCGGTTTTGTATAGGTGAAAAATTGGGCTGCCCACATCTGATTTTGTCCTACTTCTGTTGTGATGATAACGTTCCCCTTACCCGCATCGCATATTTGCTCAATGACATATTGTGGTTTAATAACGTTCTCACTCTTGTTGTACAATAATGGATTTTTTTCCTTCCAGGATTTGATTTTATCAAACCATTCTTTCCTCTCCGCAAAATGAATATGTTTATTGAGTTCTTGTAAAATATTTTTTGCGTCACCAACAATGGGGATATCTACCTTAATGGTTTTACTGATGGATGCTGGATCGACATCAATATGGATAATCTTCGCATGGGGGGCAAATTCATCAATCTTTCCGGTAACCCGATCGTCAAACCGTGATCCGATAGCTATGAGAAGGTCACACTCGGTCACTGCAAAATTGGCGTATACAGTCCCGTGCATACCCAACATTCCCAATGACAAATCGTGGTCTTCCGGAAATCCGCCGAGACCCATAAGCGTTGTGGTTACCGGGAGATTCCCCTTTTCTGCTAGTTCAAGCAACTCCTTTGAACTATCAGAAGCAACAATACCACCCCCGGTGTAGACAACAGGCCGCCCGGAGTTATTAATCTCTTCAGCGGCAATCTTGATTTGGCGGATATTACCCTCGTATCTGGGCTTGTATCCAGGGAGGTCAACCTCTGTTGGTATTATTTCCTCACATTTTTCCAGGGTAATATCTACGGGAAGATCAATCAACACCGGACCGCGCCTTCCTGTGTTAGTTATATAAAATGCTTCTTTTACGATTCTGGCAAGGTCTTTAACATCTTTCACCAGGTAACTGTGCTTTGTTATAGGACGTGTAATTCCAATAATATCAGCTTCCTGGAAGGCATCATTCCCAATGAGAAATGTCTTGACCTGTCCTGTTATAGCAACCATAGGCACAGAATCCATATAGGCCGTTGCAATTGCTGTGACTAAGTTTGTTGCACCGGGACCCGATGTGGCAAGGCAAACACCCACCTTGCCGGTAGCCCTGGCATATCCATCCGCAGCATGACCTGCGCCTTGCTCGTGTCGAGTCAATATGAACTTTATGGGAGACTCATATAATGCATCAAAGAGAGGGAGATTTGCACCTCCTGGAATTCCAAAGATATACTCAACCCCTTCCCTAATTAATGCATCCAATAAAATTTGTGAACCTGTTTTAATCATTGAACTGTTACGTTATGAAAAGAGTTATGAATCAATGTACAAAACATTAAACTAAAGTTATAGGAACAGCGATACCATTCACGCATCGCCTTTAAAGGTATGTTTTAAGGGGGGCACAAATTTGATAAACAAGGAAAAAGCCTATTTATTATCAAAAATCTGGCATGAAGCTGACAGGATGAATCTATCTATAAAAAGTTACTTTTAGGTATCGCTTTTTTCTGATTCCAAATCCTCCAGATCTTCGAAATCGACATCTTCCATATCTTCATACTTGGGAGGCTTATAACCAGGTTTTTGGGATTTTTCTACTTCTTCCCTATAAGCGGTGAGTACTTTTTCTTGTATCTGTTCTCTGCAGCGTGAATTTATTGGATGGGCTGTATCTGCATGTAACTTCAATCTCCCTGCACCTTTGGATGCACGCTTCTCATTCAATTTAGTGCCACAATCATTACAGTACTGCGCCATTAAATGATTTTTACCACCACACTTTGGACATCTATCTGTGAGTTTTCTGCTGGGCATAGCCACGAATGCCCCTTTGTGTCCTTCGATAACCTTTAGATCCCTTACGACAAAATCGTCATCTATCGTAATACTGCAAAATGCCTGTAATCTGTTTTTCTTAGCTTCTGTTAACTTTACCCTGACTTCAGTAATATTCACGTTTTCTCCCCCTTCCGTTCACTTAGCATTGTCATTGAAATCATTGGTTACCACAAACACATCGCCAATATCAAGCATCTTTATTTGCCGTTCAATTTCCTTCGAATCTCTTTCCCCCTTACATAAACCATATAAAGCCGAACCGCTTCCCGACAGAAGTATGCCACAAAAATCAAACTTTGCCAACGTTTTTTTTATTCTCTCAATGTCTGGATAGAGCCGAAAGACCACTTCTTCCAAGCGGTTATGTAAACAAGCCCCTAATTTCTCCGGGCTGCCTGACGACAATGATTGCAGGAGAAAATTAACATCTTTTAAATTTTTTGTCAAGACAATTTTGAAATTTTTATATATCGTCGCAGTACTTACCTCAAATCTTGGATAAATTATTATGTAATTATACTTTACATTTAAAGGATATGGAGTAACCACCTCTCCCCTTCCTCTGCATATCGCTGTGCTTCCAGGAACAAAAAAGGGGGTATCAGAACCTAATTTTTCAGCAAGTGACATTAATTTTTTTTCATTATACTCAACCTTCCATATCTTGTTTAACCCAAACAAGGTGGCCACTGCATCGCTACTTCCTCCGCCAAGTCCCGCCCCAACTGGTATTCTTTTTTCTAAATATATTTTCACCCCTCTAAAGATCCCGGATTCTTTCTGAAAGAGACGGACAGCCTTTAAAACAAGATTATCCTCGCCAATAGGAAGTTTTGGATTCGAGCAGACAAATTCTATGTCTCTGTCATGGTTTTCCATATAAATATAATCGCATAAACTAACCTCCTGCATAACCGTTTCAATTTCGTGATAACCGTCCGGTCGCTTACCCAATATCTCAAGAAATAGGTTAATCTTTGCAGGCGCTGCAATTTTTATTTTCCCTTGTTCTTCCCAGTATTTCATGAAGAATGACCCTGTTTCATGGTGTTCTTGAAAAAAGAGATTTGTGTATCACCGTAAATTCGAGTATCAAATAATTCTATAGAAAAAACCTCCGGAGCCATCTCAAAATCTGTTTTTCTGTGCTGCAGCATTATCAGGCCTTCTGATTGTATGATATGCTTACTGCATAAAGACGAAAACAAGGTCAAGAGTTTATCTCTATATGAATTTTTTTCGATAAGAGGATATGGTGGGCTGGCAAGTACAAGATCAATTTCGACATTGTTTTTTTCCAGGTATGGGGCAATTTCGAACACATCATAATTTAAGACTCGCGCCTTATCTTGAAGCCTGGTCACTTCAAGATTTTTTTTAATAACCTGAATAGCCGACCACTCGTTTTCTACAAAAATACAGGATTTTGCCCCTCGACTTAATGCCTCTATTCCAATCGCACCGGTACCGGCATACATATCAAGAACACGACTCCCTGGAACAACATCCGCAAGGATATTGAATAACGATCCTTTTATCCTATCCGGTATAGGTCTTGTCGAACTTCCTTTTACCGAACTGAGACAGATACCCCTTGCACTGCCAGCAATCACACGCACATTCGTATTATTTTATTTTATTGGCCCTGTTTTTATCTCTAACTGAGTTTCTTTGGCAAGATTGCCGCACAAGTTTTCACCGCCAATCAACAACCGTCCAAAGTTTTATAAGTAATTGGCCAGACATTATGAAACATGATAAGAATATTTCCCACTCAAGTCAATTCCAAATTCTATATTGACATATACATATTATATAATTTATAATTTTGTTTCTTAAATGAGAATTTTCGCATTTTTAGAGTATATTATACTCTGGGAGAGCCTTTCAGCATTGCCATCTTGAGCGGAGTAAATAGCCACGCTTTTGATACCTCAAGGTAAACCCTGCAACCAAAATAATCTCAAAAAAGAATTTTTAAACAGTATAGTTAAGGTAACGTAATTATGATCAGTAATATTGAAAAGGAATTAACCCCCCTTCGAGAGCGCTTACTCCACCTCAGGGACTCTCTTTGACCTGGAGAATAAAGAAAAAGAGCTTTCAATATTAGAAGAACAATTCTCTTCACCAACCTTTTGGGAAAAGAAGGATAAGGCACAACAAACTATCAGAAAATTGAAATCACTCAAAGGGATTATCTTGCCTCTTCATGAATTACAAAAGACACTCGATGATATCGAGTGTTTATCTATGCTTGCGGAAGAAGAGCAAGATGAACAAGCGGAGGCTGAAGTCGTCAAAGACATTAAGTCCTTTACCCAAAAGCTCGAAAAATTTGAATTGCGTACAATGCTTGGCGAACCCCATGACCATTGCAGTGCTTACTTGAGTATTTATGCGGGAGCCGGTGGGACAGAGTCATGTGACTGGGTATCTATGTTATTCCGTATGTATAGCCGCTGGGTCGAAAGAAGTGGATATACACTTTCCCTCATTGACGTATTGCCTGGTGAAGAAGCTGGAATTAAAAGAATTACCGCACTCATAAAGGGTGACTATGTTTATGGGTATTTAAAGTCTGAAATCGGGGTGCATCGTTTGGTACGAATTTCTCCTTTTGATGCAAATGCACGGAGACACACGTCGTTTGCGGCAGTCGATGTACTGCCAGAGATTGAAGAGGAAGAAGAGGTTGAAATTAACGAAAATGAGTTGCGGGTGGATACCTACCGTGCATCCGGGGCTGGAGGTCAGCATGTAAACAAGACTTCATCGGCCGTTCGTATTACCCATATTCCCACGGGGATTGTTGTACAATGTCAGAGTGAACGTTCACAGCACCAGAATCGACGAATGGCCTTAAGTATGTTAAAAGCAAAAATGTATCAGATAAAAGAAAAAGAAAGAGAGAAAGAACTCTCTGCAGCTTATGACGAGAAGGGAGAAATTGCATGGGGTCATCAAATCCGATCCTATGTACTACAACCCTATTCACTCGTGAAAGATTTACGTACTGGTAAAGAAACAGGAAATACACAAGCTGTGCTGGATGGTGAAATTGATGAGTTTATGGAAGCGTATCTAAAATGGAGGTTGGTAAAAACTCATTAAACTTTTAGGGATTTTCACAGTAACTTCGTAGCGTGGGAATCAATACCCACCAAAATCCGACTACGCAAGTCGGTACTACAGTAAACATATTTTTTAGGGATAAAGCAAAATTATGATTACGTTAAAAAATGACGACCCAGAAGTATGGCAGGCCATACAAGAGGAATCAGAAAGGCAACAAAATACTATTGACCTGATTGCATCTGAAAACATTTGCAGTCCTGCAGTACAGGAAGCCCAGGGGTCTTCCATGACCAATAAATATGCCGAAGGTTATTCAGGAAAACGATGGTATGCCGGTTGTGGAAATGTAGATACCGTAGAAATGCTGGCAATTGAACGGGCAAAAAAAATCTTTGGGGCGGAATATGCCAATGTTCAGCCACACGCAGGTTCACAGGCCAATATGGCTGTTTGCTTTGCAGTGCTAAAACCAGGAGACCGTATTTTAGGTATGGATTTGTCCCACGGTGGACACCTTACCCACGGATTTAAAAAGAACTTCTCGGGAATGCTGTATGAGATTACCCACTATGGTGTAAAAAAAGAAACTGGATATATAGATTACGACGAATTACGTGACATTGCTCTTAAAACGAAACCCCATATGATCATCGCTGGTGCAAGTGCATACCCCAGGATACTCGACTTCCCACGATTCAGAAAAATTGCAGATGAGGTTGGAGCGTACTTTATGGCAGATATTGCCCATATCGCCGGACTTGTTGCCGGCGGTGTACATCCTAATCCGGTTCCCTATGCGGATTTTGTTACCACGACAACTCATAAGACACTGCGAGGACCCAGAGGCGGTTTGATCTTATGCAAAGCAAAGTATGCAAAACAGGTTGACTCAGTGGTTTTCCCAGGAATTCAGGGTGGTCCTTTCATGCACATCATTGCGGCAAAAGCAGTTGCATTTAAAGAGGCAATGACTGAGGAATTCAAACAATGTCAACGACAAACGGTACAAAATGCAAAGGCAATGGCTCAGGAATTTGTTAAAAGGGGTTATAACATCGTATCGGGTGGGACAGACAACCATCTTTTCCTGATCGACTTACGCAACAAGGGTATTACGGGAAAAGAGGCTCAAATGTTGTTGGAGACAGTAGATATCATCCTGAATAGAAATACGATTCCTTTTGATGAAAGGGGCGCAAACGAACCGAGTGGTATCCGTATTGGAACACCCACGGTAGCTTCAAGGGGTATGAAAGAAGCTGAGGTCATTAAAATAGCAGAGTGTATTGACAAAGTACTTTCGCAACCAAACGATACTAAAGTTAAAGATGCCGTTCGGAAAACGGTGAAAGACCTCTGTTCCGCATACCCATTATATTCTGAAGTTGAGGCATATCAGGTTGCAAAATAGCAATTGGGAAGATAAATTTACCTATTGCAGGTCGTTTTCCTAGTTTATTTGCGGTTTTTAAGAGGCATTTCAAGGGCTGGAGCAATCCAGCCCTATTTTTTATTCCTTCAATGAGAAAATGACTTCGAAATCATTCATTAAAAAAATAACGGTTGTTGGCAACGGTGGATGGGGAACCACGCTTGCCATCCTGTTACATAAAAAGGGCTATGCAATTACCCTGTGGGGTGCCGATGCATCATACGTAGATTATCTGCGTGAAAAAAAAGAAAACGTTAAATTTTTAAAAGGTATTCCAATTCCTGAAGGAATATACATAACCTCAGATATCTCAAATAAGTTAATGAATGCAGAACTCATTGTATCTGCTACACCCACCCCTTACCTGCGCTCTGTGCTCACAAAATTTAAAGGCATCTTTGTTCCTGGCATACCAATCGTCAGCGTTACAAAAGGAATTGAAAATGACACACTCATGAGACCCAGCGAGATTATTACAAACGTGCTGGGGAAGCAACCCATCTCTTTGCTTCTGGGTCCAAGTCATGCGGAAGAGGTCGCGCGAGGACTACCCACGACCATCGTTGCATCATCAATAGATGGTAATTTGGCACGAGTCGTTCAAGAAGTTTTCACCACGGAGAGGTTCAGGGTCTACACAAACCCTGATATGATCGGTGTTGAGTTGGGCGCAGCTATGAAAAATGTGATCGCTATAGCCGCGGGCATATGTGACGGCCTGAAATTTGGTGATAATTCGAAGGCAGCCCTTATTTCGCGCGGATTGGCAGAAATCAGCCGTCTCGGTATTGCAATGGGGGCACAGAGATGCACTTTTTCTGGCCTTACAGGGCTGGGCGACTTAATAACAACGTGTATCAGTCCTTACGGACGAAACCGGTGGGTTGGCGAGCAGATTGGGAAAGGGAAAAAATTGCAGGAAATTCTGGAGAAAATGGAACAAATTGCAGAAGGCGTCTGGACTACAAAATCCGTTATGACCCTTTCGGATAAATTTAAGGTAGAAATGCCCATCACGAGAGAAATCTACTCAGTGCTCTTTACCGACAAAAATCCCTTAGAGGCGGTGAGTAACCTTATGATGCGCGCTCCCAGATCAGAGATGGAAGAATTGATCTGAAAAAACTCTTTCAAAAAGCGGTTTCTCTTTACCAATAGCCCCAATCTTCCTTTTATGTTAGCCCATACAAACGAAAACCAGGAGATCACACAATGAATATCTATGACTATGCAATGCAGATGGAAAAAGACGGTGAGAACTATTACCATGATTCAGCCCAAAAGATCAACAACTCAGGAATTAAAAAAATATTATATCTCCTGGCAGATGCCGAAGTAAAACATTACGATATCTTACAGAAGATGAAAAACAGCGAAACAATTCAAATGCTTGATACAGAGATATTATCAAACGTAAAAAATATTTTTGCAAAGATGAAAGAAGAGAATGATATAGTTGGTGTAAATATCTCGCAAATTGGACTATATAAAAAGGCACAGGAAATTGAGAAAAAAAGCCAGATATTTTATTTAGAAAAGGCCGGTGAAGTAAATAATCCATCTCAAAAGGAGATATTCTTGAAGATAGCGGATGAAGAAAAGAAACATTATTTTATATTGGAAAATATACTTGACTTTGTTTCACGTCCACAAAACTGGCTTGAAAATGCAGAGTGGTATCATTTAGAAGAATATTAGTTTGGTTTATTCACAAAAGCGGTTTACCTATTCTATAATTTGTTTACCATTATCTATCGGATATGACTCGAGATTCCTCCGGGATAATCTCAAGAACGCTTGAATTAAGCCGCGCCGCGAAGCGGCGTTGGCTTGAATGAATTGTTAGGCCTGCCTAGACAGACCTTTTCTGTTGATTGCACGGATAACTGGACCATAAGAAATGAATTCAGGCGCAATAACATCTTGACGAGCCACCAGCTGTTGCGCGGCACAGCCGTTTACGGATCCGCCGGATGCGCCAATGCATCAACGCGGCATCAGCGCGAACACACCCCAACCCAGGTATTCACGGGTGTAAACGGCGTAGCGCACGGGTTCCGAGATCAGTTTGGCTCGAACATCTTTCGCGAACTCGTCGGCGGGATTGGCTTCAAGCCATCGCCGCATGGTGAGCCATTTGGCCGCCTCGTATCTGTCCCAGCCGTCTTGGTCAGCCAGAACCATTTCAACGACGTCGTAGCCGAGGTGGCCGAAAGACGCGAGAAGTTCTGGAAGCATGAGAAAGTCGGAGATTGAGTTGGCAAGACACCCCTTGGCAACATCTTCCGTCGGCGGTAACTGCCGCCAGTAGGGCTCGCCAATGAGGATGATCCCTCCGGCGCGCAGGCTCCGCGCCAGAAGCTCGATAGTGCCGACGACTCCACCGGCGATCCAAGTGGCACCGACACAGGCTGCCACACTGACCTTCTCGTCAGAGACATAGCCGGCAGCATCGCCATGAATGAACTTGACTTGATCGGCGACACCGAGTTCTTCAGCGCGGAGTTTCGCTTGCTCACTGAATAACTGGCTCATGTCGATGCCGGTGCCGATGACGCCGTGATCGCGTGCCCAGGTGCACAGCATCTCCCCCGAACCGCTGCCGAGGTCGAGAACTCGGGTCCCCCTTTCTAGGCGCAGCGCCGCCCCGAGAGTGGCGAGCTTTTCGGGTGTGAATGGGTTATGGATGCGGTGAGCACTTTCGGTAATGTTGAAGATCCGTGGAATATCCAACGCAGAAAATCTCCTTACGGGTGTGAATGGATTCGGTCGGGCCTAACGATGTTATCAACAAGTTTTCTTTAATTTGACAAAGATGACAGTGTAAATCAAGGGAAAATTAACATAACTATTGACGTATAAAATTCTCACTCCGACAATTCTAACTTGTTAACATTACAAATTGAGTGATATCAAGAAACTGGATAAGTACTCATGCTAAATATCCCCTGCCGATGTCGATGGTAGTCAAAAAACAATATTCTACAAGTTCAACACGGACAAACTACCAGACTGGGTCAAATGAAAAAATTTGTCTATATACAGTATTTATTGATGAAACGAGGCTCAAATACGGTATAATTTCCTACGAATCAAATATCTTCAATAGAACCAAAATAGAACCAAGGAGGTA